>JAFQVE010000167.1 GCA_017408185.1 Oscillospiraceae bacterium
GGCTGTAGCTAACAATTTCATCACATATCACAGTGACAACACTGCTGTCGCAACAGTTTCTGCAGACGGAACAATCACCGCAGTTGGCGAAGGTACAGCGAAAATCACCGCACAGTCACCTGACAGCAAGGTTAAGTCAAATGAAATTACCGTAACTGTCACCGAGTTGGAGGACGCCCCCGACATAACAGCAGCGTTTACTCCTGACAATACGGATGATATAACAGATTCGTATGTTGCACCGAGCGTGGCAGGTCTGACAGATAACGGAGCAATAGCTCCTGTTGCAAACGGTGATGGAACATATAAAATCACGGCAGATGAAACAAAGAACGGTGCAAAGTTCCTCTATTGGGCAAAAGGAATGACAACACAGAAGAAAATAATATCATTCTCAAATATTATCGAAAACTATGTTCCTGAAGAAGACGGAAGAAACTTCCTTATCGCAGTATATGAGGATGAGGTTTCTGGAGTTGCAGAATACTACAACGCAAACGGCCAGCTTATTCCGGGAGCAACTCAGGAAACAAAGGTTTCAATGGCAGGCTATGGCACATCAAATGGCTGGGACAGGTACGAAGATACGAATATTCATGTTGCACATTATGACCTTGAAGAACCTGCAAAGAATATCGACATAACCGTAACAAACGGTTCGGGTTCAGGTACGTATGCTTATGGAGATAAAGTAACCTGCGTTGCAAACAGTGGCGAGAATTTCAAATGCTGGAAGAAGAACGGAGAAATCGTAAGCAGAGATACAACTTATACTTTTAAAGCGTGGGAAAGATGCGAAATTGTGGCAGTAAATGAAGCGCATACTTACAACGGTAGTACAATGAAGATAATCATCGACAGCTTTACTGCAGGTAGCGAGATCGGCGTTATGGCAGAGTTTATAGGCCTTGGAAATGCAGTTGAAAAGGGTATTATCTTCAATGACGGTACAAAAGAAACAAAGATTGCAATGACAAAGCCGGGAACACAGTTCAGTGTTATCGCAGACACCGAGGGAACATATATCGGTTATGCGATTTTGCGGAACGGAAGCGCCTATACCCTCATCACTGACGGCTTGTATACAAAGAGTAACTAAATATTACCTATAGCGGAGAGGACTCCCTCTCCGCTATAATAGACAGTAGGAAGAAAGGAGAGCAACTTATGAAAAGATTATTATCATTGCTTTTAGCGGTGACAATGCTTGTGTCGCTTTTGCCTGCTGTTTCGGCAGATGGGCAGGATGCACCGGTAGACGCAGCGGATGAGATGTCAGGGCTTACTCTTGTTTATGACATTTCTTCTACGGTGAAAAAATTTCAAAATGACGGCGCAACTATCAACGGAGCAGACAGCTTCTTCGGAAAAGGCTACAATGCATTTACATATGATGCAACGGGCGGCTTCTTTGAGTATGCTGCTAATAAATCAAAAGATATATACAGTTGGAATGACGGTGGATACAACTATCCTGCAACTATTGCCTCCCGTGAGGTAGCTAAGTTCAGGGTATCGTCTATAGAAGAGACGGGCAGCGGTCTGCAGATTCTTTCGTTTTACAGAGAAAGTGAAGGTCTTTTGAATAACTGGTTTGCAATAAAGATAAACGTACCAAAGAGTGACCTTTACACTCCCAAAGTAACCTACTGGAAATATAATAAGGATGGCGAAACATCTCTTGATTACTACATAATTAAAGATACGGGCGAGGAAGTCGACGTTGCTCTTGATGAAGCAAGGCTTTCTCCGGACAGTGAGTACTATATAGGAAGCAAGGCGTGTGAAGATACTACCTTGGGAAATGCTTCACAGAAAATTATTGTGGATGAAGTTCTTGGCACTGAAGCATTGCGCCTTGATGCAGGTGAGTACTATCTCGTATATAAGCCACGTGTAGTAAAAAAAGCATCAAATTCGGTCGGTAACTACGCAATGGTAGGAAACTTCACACTTGATGGCGGAAATACGAGCGAAGCCGTACCGATGATGGCGACTATTGAGTGTGATTCCACACGCGTGTTTGACGGCGGAAACACAGCGCAGCTAAAAACGATGCTCTTTATGAGCAGTAAGACGAAAAAAGAAGCGACTGATGTAAAGTATAAAGCACTCACACCTGAATTCGCAACAGTTGATGAGGATACGGGTCTCATCACGGGTGTTAAACCCGGCATGGCAGAGTTTGAAGCAACAGCCACAGAAAACGGAAAGGAATACAAGGCAACGTTCTCTATTACCGTTTCCGACAACAGGCTTTCGGGAATAACGGTGAAGTATGACTTGTCAGCTGTTATTAGCAAATTGGCGGCAGACGGGGCAACTGTTCACGGAAAAGACAGCTTTTTCGGAAATGGCTACAAAGCCCTCACTTATGATGAAACAAACGGATTTTTTGAGTATTCAGCAAACAAAACGAAAGATATTTACAGCTGGGATGATGGCGGATACGATTACTCCGTAACTTTAACGCGAGATGTCACAAAAATACGCTTGCTCAGCGGTATTTACGGCCTGCAGTTTTTGTCGCAGTATGTGACAAATGAAGGAATTTTCAATTCTTGGTTTGCATTGAAAATAAAGATACCTGTGTCCGGTGTTTATACACCAAAGGTAACCTATGCAAAGTATTATAAAGACGGAGAAACGTATCTTGATTATTTCCTTATAAAAGATGACGGCAAGGAGATGACCGAGCTTCTTGCAGAGGCAAATCTTACCACCGAAAGCGACGGATATATCGGCAGTAAGCGTTGCGACGAGAATATTAACCAAACCGGTCAAAAGGTTATACAGGATGAAGCCTTTGAAAATGCAGTTTCTCTTGATGAGGGCGAATATTACCTTGTATATAAGCCGCGTGTAGAAACGAAGGCTTCAAATTGGGCGGGGAACTATTCGTTTGCGTCAAGCTTCACGCTTGACGGCGGAGACATAAAAGAACCCGTACCTATGATGGCACGGTTCTATGCCGATAAAAAAAGCATCTATTCAAACGGCGGCACTGCAAAGGTGTATGCAACCGTATA
>JAFQVE010000168.1 GCA_017408185.1 Oscillospiraceae bacterium
ACCCACAGAGAGCGCCAATGCACGCTTTCCGTAATGCAAATATTGCAGAGAAAAACGAGATGATAAAGCGTGATAAACGTTATGGGCGTATCATTTGCAGATGCGAGGAAATAACCGAGGGTGAAATCATAGCGGCGATAAGGACAAAACCGGGTGCACGTGACCTTGACGGGGTAAAGCGCAGAACTCGTGCACAGATGGGGCGGTGCCAGGGTGGATTCTGCTCTCCGCAGATTGTGGAGCTTATTTCACGTGAGCTTGGTATACCGTATGAAGAGGTAACGAAATCCGGCGGAAATTCACGCATAAACATTTCAAAGACAAAAGGCGGTGCGGACATATGACGGATATGGTTATAATAGGCGGCGGACCTGCGGGAATGAGTGCCGCGATCGCGGCATATGAGAGCGGAGTGCGGGATATTCTCATCATAGAGCGCGATACCGCGCTCGGCGGGATTTTGCAACAGTGTATACATAATGGTTTCGGGCTTCACCGTTTCGGAGAAGAGCTTACGGGACCTGAATATGCATGGAGATATGAGGCGCGCGTGCGTGAGCTTGGAATCCCCGTGAAGCTCGGTACAACCGTGCTTGATATTACACCGGAAAAGGTAATAACCGCAACAAATCCTGAGGATGGGATTTTTAAAATAGAGGCGCGTGCTGTTATTCTTGCGATGGGGTGCCGCGAGCGTCCGCGGGGCGCGCTGAATATCGCCGGCAGTCGTCCGGCGGGAATTTACAGTGCCGGTACCGCGCAGAAGTATGTCAATATGAAAGGTTATCTTCCGGGAAAGGAGATAGTTATTCTCGGCTCAGGTGACATCGGGCTTATCATGGCGCGAAGAATGACTCTTGAGGGTGCAAAAGTAAAGATGGTGTGCGAGCTTATGCCTTTCTCCGGCGGTCTTGCGCGGAACATAGAGCAGTGCCTTAATGACTTTGATATTCCGCTTCGGCTGTCGCATACCGTGGTCGAAATTCACGGCCGGGAGAGAGTTGAAGGCGTAACGGTTGCACGCGTTGATGAAAACCGAAAGCCGATTTCCGGAACGTATGAGTTTGTGCCGTGCGACACATTGCTTTTGTCTGTGGGGTTGATTCCTGAAAATGAACTTACAAAAAAAGCGGGGATAGAGCTTGACTCAATCACAACTGGTCCTGTGGTGGATGAGAATCGTGAAACATCGGTTTCCGGCATATTCGCGTGCGGAAACGTTGTTCGGGTACACAGTCTTGTTGACTACGTCTCTGAAGAGGCGGAAACTGCCGGAAAAGCGGCGGCAAAGTATATTTTGGAGGAACAATGATGGAAAGAAAGCTTACTTGTATTGTGTGCCCTCTCGGGTGCGAGCTTCGGGCGGAGATTACAGACGGAAAGGTGCAGTCTGTAACCGGAAACACCTGTCCTCGTGGGGCAAAGTATGCCGAGAGTGAAGTTGTAAATCCTCGGCGCACAGTTACGTCAACGGTAAGATGTATTAGCGGAAGTGTGCTTCCGGTAAAAACTGACCGGGCAATTCCAAAGGAAAAAATGGCAGAGTGTATGAAGATAATAAATAATACCATTGTGAGGTTGCCGATTTGTGTTGGGGATGTTATAATAAGAGATGTGTTCGGTGCAAATATAGTGGCAACGCAGAATAAGTGAGAACAAAACGCATATATTTGTTCGGAACAGGAGTATGAAAAAAATGGTGAGTATTATGGAGTGTATAGAAAAAAACAGCGTTATAGCTGCTGTGAGGAGCAGTGAAGATTTTAAAAAAGCCGTATCTTCCGGCTGCAATATGATTTTTGACCTCGCGCCCGATATTTCGGATGTTGCGGACAAGGCAAGGCTTGCTCATAGTGTCGGGAAAAAGATGTTTATACATCTTGATCTTGCGAGCGGGATAGGTAAGGACAGGAGCGGTGTTGCGTTCGTTAAAGTGGCGGGTGTTGACGGGATTATCAGCACGCGGGCAAACATCATAAAAATTTCCCGCGACGCAGGCCTCTTTACGGTTCAGCGTTTTTTTGCCGTGGATTCCCAGTCGGTGGACACAATGGTTGATTCGCAGAAAAATTCTCATGCGGATATGGTTGAAATAATGCCGGGTGTTGTCGGAAAGGTCATTGCCGCCTTAAAGGAGTGCATAAGCGTGCCGGTTATTGCCGGCGGGCTTATAGAGACGCGCGAAGAGGTGGACGCCGCGCTCGCTTCCGGCGCCGCGGCAGTATCTACGGGAAAGGCGGAACTGTGGGGATGAATAAATTAAAGGAAAAGCGTTTGTTTCTTCTTGATATGGACGGAACGATTTATCTGGATGATGAGCTTTTTGACGGAACAATTGATTTCTTGAACCACGTCAAAAAAATCGGCGGGAGATATATCTTCCTCACGAATAACTCATCAAAAAGTGTTGACAAATATATAGAAAAGCTATCTTCTCTCGGAATAGAGGCAACTCCGGATGATTTTCTTACGTCAACGAATGCAACCGTTATGTGGCTCACGAATAAAAACTATAAGAAAATCTATGCTTTCGGCACAGCTTCGTTCCGCGAGCAGCTGACAGCTGCCGGGCTTCCGGTTACGGAAACGCTCTCTGATGATATAGACTGCCTTTGTATGGGCTTTGATACAGAGCTTACGTTCCGGAAACTTGAAGATGCGTGCATACTTCTCGGACGTGACGTGGATTTTGTTGCAACAAACCCGGATTGGGTATGCCCGACGTGGTACGGATACGTTCCGGATTGCGGTTCGGTGTGCGAAATGCTTTACCGCGCAACCGGAAAAAGACCGTATTTTATCGGAAAACCGCAGCCGGATATGGCGCTTATGGCAATGAAAAAGACCGGATTTTCAAAGAAAGAAACCGTGATTTTTGGTGACAGACTGTATACCGATATTGCCTGCGGGGTGAGTGCGGGCATCAGTACCGTGTTTGTGCTCAGCGGTGAGGGAACGCTCGATGATTTAAAGAAAAGCGATGCAAAGCCTGAGTTTATATACAGCAACATACGCGAAATATATGAGGATATAAAGTAAAACACCACGCCGGATGATCAATTCCGGCGTGGTGTTTTATGTAGTCAGCTATCTTACTTTGTCAAAAATCTTTCTCCACTCACGGGCGATGAGTTCATGTCCCGCAACC
>JAFQVE010000017.1 GCA_017408185.1 Oscillospiraceae bacterium
TGACAATGGGATTTTGCGGATGCGGATTGTCCCGACGTAATACGGATCATATTGACGGTGGAGTTAAAACATATAACAGCGGAGAGGATTCGCCGAAGGTCATAGAGTCAACAGAAATAATCAGCTTTGAATTTGAGGTTTCGCTTTATAACATTGTTGTAGAAGAAGAAAGCGAGCTTGTTGGAAGAAATTATAAGCTAAGCGCTGTGTTAGAAGATGGAGCTGTTAAATCTAAAATCCAATGGCGTGACAGAGCAGGTGCCGGAGAAGAAAGCGATTTTACAGCGGATATATCATTTATGACAAGCCTTCAGGAACTTGTATCAAAATACAATTTTGCCCAATATAATGGCTATATCAGCAAGGTAAGCGGACTTCCCGATATGTACGGTGCAAGGATTGATATTGCTTATGCTTCGGGCGAAAATATTTACGCATATGATAATCAGGATTGCTTCATACCGTTTGACGCAATGAAACGATTAGTGGAATTGTTTTATTCTTATAAGGAATAATATATATTGAGTGAAAATACTTTCACTTGAGACAATCCTCTCAAAGCAACTGTCAGTCTGCTTTGAGAGGATTGTGACGTAAAACGGCAAATTTTATTTTTTATCATGCTTTAATTTGTTGTATTTTTCCAATTCCAAAATGAGGCTTGTTAATATATTGATCTGTTCATCGGTCAATTCAGAGACTGACAATTTTTTATTATCGGATAAGCCGAGTAAGTAGTCTGAAGAGACATTAAAAAAAGAGCATAGCTTTATCAGAACGTCAATTGAAGGATATTTGATTCCTTGCTCATATGCAGAAACAGTGGCACGCACCAGTCCAAGCTTTTTGGCTAATTGTTGTTGTGTAATGCCCTGTTCTGATCTCAGTGCTTTGATTTTATTGCCAAAATATACCATATGAATCATCTCCTCCATATATTAGTATAGCAAAGATACGTCAACTATAAATATCTAATGAAACTCATAGTTGACAAAACGCCGGGTTTATGATATACTTATGTCAAAATTATTTTCAGGAGGTCATCAAATTGACAAATTCAAAGGCAACGAGAAAAGCATTTTTTATGAGCATGCTCTCACTTTTGCTCTGCTTTACAATGCTTATGGGGGCAACGTTCGCATGGTTCACGGATACCGTGACGAGTACAAACAACATCATTAAATCCGGTAACCTCGATATCGAACTTTATTATCAGCTCGAAGGCGAATCTGCTGATAAGTGGACAAAGGTTACAGAGAGCAGCAACATCTTCAAGGAAGATGCGCTTTGGGAACCGGGTTACACTGAGGTTGTAAGGCTTAAGGCCGTAAACGAAGGCAGCCTTGCTCTTAAGTATCAGCTTGGCGTGAACGTAGTAAATGAGATAACTTCAACAAATGTAAACGGCGGTGAACTCAAGCTTTCCGATCACATCAAGTTCGGACTTATTGATGGAAATGCTGACGGATATGATCGCGACGATGCAATTGCTGCAGTAGACGCAGCTGCAACTGAGCTTGCAGAAGCTTACACTTCGGATGTTATTTCCCTTTATCCGGAAAAGTATACGGGCGATGATGCAAGCGCAACCTATCCGCAGGAAAAGGTGGTAACGCTTGTTGTATATATGCCGACAACGGTTGACAACGTTGCAAACCACGCAAAGGATGCAGATGTTCCTAAGATAAACCTCGGTCTTAATGTAAGTGCAACTCAGCTTGCAGCAGAAATGGACAGCTTTGACAATACATACGATGAAGGGGCATATCTTTCCACCGTTATGTCTGCAGCAGAGCTTAAAAACGCACTTGCAGACGGAAAGAGCGTTAAACTCGGTTCGGATATTGCGTTTACCGAGGGAATTGTTTTGGCAGACAACGTGAGCATTGACGGTAACGGACACACAATAACTTATAGCGGAACAGACTATGATTATCAGCTTGTAAAGCTTAACACAGGTGCTGAAATTAAAAATGTTACTCTTAAAAATTACCGTGTAAGAACTGAAAGTGCAGCAAATGGCGTTGTAACATTGCAGAATGTTGTAATTAATATGGATAATGATTTGACAGGATTGGACGTATCCGCAGGCGCAGGAACGGCGAAGCTTACAAACGTTGAGTGTAAGAGTATTACCGACGAGACTCACCTCGATCCGGACACGCAGGTTCAGGTTGATTACACGCCGTACGGAGACGTGATCCTCGGCGGTGCATGGGCGCTTGAAGCAACCGGTTGTGACTTTGGTTCTCTGCATGGCTGGAACACAAGAAACGGTTCAAATGTAAGCCTTAACAATACTTCTGTAACTGTTTTCAGAATGCACTACTGGTCAAACAGAACTCTTTATATTGATGGTGTGGAAACTGCTTGGAGTGAGTCTGGGGCAATTCCGGTTGCTCACGATGTTGGCGGATGCTGGTCGGTGCAGCCTGCATTTAAGTAACCCACGAATAAAAACAAATCACCTTGTCCATAATATGGATGAGGTGATTTTATGTTCAACAAAATAAAAAAGCTTATCGTACCCGTGCTTGTGCTTGCGGCTCTTCTGTGTGCGTGCAGAAACGAGGCGGCGGACAATGCCGGAGATACTTCGGCGTCAGGCGGGCAAAATACCGATGCGAACACAAATGCAACCGGCGAGAGAATTTCTATGTATGACAAAGACGGTCTTTCGTTTGACATCCCCGAAGCGTGGCAGCAAAACTTCAAGGCTGTCACGCGCGAGGTGGGAAGCTCCGGTAACACATATCCGCAGACGGATTTTTATTATACCGAGGGAGAGCGGGATATACGCCTTATGTCTATCGGCAAATACACGCGCGAACAGTGGGAAAACCTGAAAAAGACCACCAAGGATGCGGAAAAAGCGATGCTCGGAGAATCTCCGGACAAGAATCATGTGTACTCCGTTTATTATGAAAACCATGACTACATTGAGGATAAGGACTTAAAGGATATACTTTCAGGCATCCGCACAAAGGCGGAAGAAATGCGCGATAAAATCAAGATAAAGTAAAAAAGTAAGCGGTGAGATGCAAAAACAGTTGCATATTGCCGCTTATTTATGTTAAAATGTCACCATAGAGCTGTTTTGGGAGTTGATTTCAGTGATAAATCTTGATGAGTTTAACGGTGTTTTGCATATGGCGGTGGATAACCGCGGCTTTGTAGAGCTTAATCCGCTGTCTTTCGGCGCAGAAAGCTGTAAGCCGGGAAAGTTCTTCGGCCCGGCACGGCGCGACCATTATCTCGTTCATTTTATTTACCGCGGTGAAGGCGAGCTGAGAAATCCCCGCGGGAATTACATAGTGAAAGCCGGACAAGCATTTCTCATACGTCCGGGAGAGGTATGCAAATATATATCAAGTGACGAAAATCCGTGGGTGTATACGTGGGTGGGCTTTGTCGGACGGCTGGCGGAGAGATTTGATAACGTACCTGACATTTTTGAATACGGAGAAGACGTAATTCCTGCATTATCTGCACTTTTGGGTGAAGAGAACGGCCTTGAGGAAAGATTATGCGCATTTTTATTTCTGTTTACTGCCGATATTGCCCCGCATACGGTAAAAAACGACAGAATAAAGCAGGTTTACGATTTTGTCGATGTAAACTATATGCATCCTGTTCGCGTTGAAGATATAGCCGATGCGCTTGCGGTTAACAGAAAGTATCTTGCGCGTATATTTATGGAGAAAACGGGGAAGACACTGAAGGAATTTCTTACGGAGCGTCGGTTATATGAGGCAGAACGGCTTCTGCGCGACGGACACAGCGTTTCTGAAACTGCGCTGATGGTGGGGTATTCTGATTCATTTAATTTCTCAAAAGCTTTTAAAAAGAAATACGGCTTTCCTCCGAAAGTCGTAAAAGAAAAGAATAAAAGAAATTAGTTTTCCGCAAGTTTCGGGAGAGCTTCTCCGCTAACCCGCAGGGAGGTCCATTCGTCCATGGTTTCAGCGCCCAGTGCACGGTAAAAATCAAGGCTCGGCGTGTTCCAGTTAAGGCACGTCCATTCAAGCCGTCCGCATCCGCGCTCAACACACAGACGGGCGAGGTGTTTAAGAAGAGCTTTACCGTATCCGTGACCGCGAGCCTCGGGCAGAACGTATAAATCTTCAAGGTGAATTCCCGGTTTGCCAAGAAAGGTCGAAAATGTAATGAAAAACAGGGCGAAGCCGACTTCGTTTTCATTATCGTCGAGGGCAAATATGACCTCGGCATTTTTCTTTTCAAAAAGCTCTTTTCGGAGCATATCCTCGGTTGCAACAACCTCGTCGGACATTTTTTCATATTCCGCAAGCTCTTTTATAAAAAACAGTATTTTAGAGACATCGCGCTCCGTTGCAAAACGAATGTTCATATTTCAAAACCAAACTCCTTTAAAATCTGCTTTGCTGCCTCCTCCGGAGATGCGTTGTTATCAACTTTCACGTCTGCAAAGCGCAGATATGCATTTTTACGTTCCGCGTAAAGCTTTCTAACGTCAATGGAGAGAGGGCGGCCGTCTGTTGCAAGCCTTTCAAGGTCGCGCTCGATAAGATAAATTCTTCCGTTTTGAGAAAGAAGCGGAAGGTTTCTATCCTTCACCACAACGCCGCCGCCTGTTGAAATAATGAGACCGCTTTCACGCCCGAATTCGCAGACAA
>JAFQVE010000169.1 GCA_017408185.1 Oscillospiraceae bacterium
CCCCAGCCTATAAAGGAAAGCTGGAGCACAAAATAATCCATCTTATGCCCGCGCATCATCTCTTTTGAGCGGTTTATCGCATCAATTGCCGGCATACCTTTATTCTCAGCTATTATATAATACGCCTGCGAATAAGAGAGAGCCTTAACGATTCCCGGGATGACGAAAAGAAGCGACCAGAGGAAGGTGAAAAGTGCCGCAATAACAACAACGAGTACCGAGCTTCCGAAGTCTGAATAACCGTAAAAAGCATCTGCGACAACCGGGGTTTTGTTCTCATTTACGAGATCAAGATAAATCTTGAAAACGCTTATGGAAAGCGGCGCAGTTATAACCATCGCACCGACCGTTCCTACTCCCGGAAGCAGGGTGAGTATTCCGTTCACCGCGCCCGTTATGAGGGAAACAACAAGCGTTACCAAAAACAAATCCCATATTTTGCCTCTGATTTGTTCCTTTGCTCTTTCCTTAAGAGATATTCTGTCCATATCAAATCCTCCATATTTCCGGCGTATGCGCCTTTTTTATCAGTATACCATATCTATGAAAAAAAGTAAATTATTTCTTTATAATTTCATTGTATGCAGTTTCTGCCGCAGAAATATCCATATTGCATTTTATCCTTCTGAAATTAACAAGCCTTGCCATTGTATCAATCGCATCAAGCATCGCAATTACCCCATCTCCTTGCGGTATGTGTATGCTTGGCAAAAGATTTTGCATAATCTCTCCCTTATCGACGTTGCAAATGCTGTTTTCCTTTCCGCGCTCCAAAAAGCATATGTCGGTAAGCACAACGCGCGCATTTTTGTGGATTCCTTCTTTTCCGCACCACGGGGTACCGTAGGCATAAACACATCCGTCAATTATGCGGAGAAGCGGCTTGTCGCCGTTTATAATCTCGCACCGGACTCCCGGAAGCTGCATCCAGAGTGCTGCATGGGTTGACTTTCCCGTTCCGCTTTCCGCAGTGAGAAGTATCCCGCGGTCTTCTGCCGACATCAGAACTCCATGCATAAGAAAGCCGCCGTATTCCGGCATCCTATCGGCAATTTTCCTGTAAACCGCAAGAGTCTCAAGATAAAAAGCCGGAAAGCCTGTTTTTTCAACCTCATCCTCTCGCATAATCTCCTCATCAGTCACACTAATGCAAAACTCCGCAGCCTCTTCGGTTATATAATCACGGCACATCTCACGGATATATTCGTATTTGTTTTCTATACCAATCACGATATCTGCAATTTTTATATTGAACATATCACTCACCGTCCCGAGAGAAAATTTTTTATTTCCAAAAGGCTTTTGCCCGTTTCACGTGCAAGGCGCACAAGGTCGTCGTGCTCATACTTTTCGCGTTTTATTCCGTATCCTTCCGAGACCTTTTTTCTCACTGTACCTATCGAAGTTTTCTCTGTGACATTCTTTCTCGAAAGAACATATCTTGTGCATGCATTTTTCCTCACACCGATGGTTGTTGTATGCATCAGCAAAAGCTTTGCAAACTCCTCTGAACGTGCCGTTTCGCACAGCACGCACAGCTTTGTTCCCGGTCTGGACTTCTTCATACCGATGCTCTCCGTCCACACATCAAGCGCACCGCAAGCGAGAAGCGTTTCCGCTGCATATGCGATATCCTCACCGGTCATATCATCAATATTCGCAGAAAGCTCCGAAACCTCATCAATGCAGCTTTCTTCACAAAGCATTGCTCTGACGCAGTTTACGGTTTCAAATTCGCGTTTTCCCATTCCGTAACCGATTTTTTCTGC
>JAFQVE010000170.1 GCA_017408185.1 Oscillospiraceae bacterium
AACGTATTTAAACGCAGTTGAGCGCGGAGATGAAAACGTGTATTTTGTTGACGGCGCATCAATTTTCGACGGCGAGAATTCAAACTCCTGCACCGTTGACGGCTGCCATCCCACAGACCTCGGATTTCTGCGTATGGCGCGTGGAATCGGCAGAGTTGTCGCATACGTTCTTGAAAAGTAAATAATGAAAGATAAAAGCTCCGGAACGCAAAATTTGCGCCCCGGAGTGTTATTTTTCAGAGATATATTACCATTTGCAATCAATAAGCCCGTCTTCGCGGAGAGAAAGAATGGTTCCGTAAGGCTTGCACATATTGCGGAGATATTCAAAAATCTCCGGATTGCGGCTTTTTTTCGGAAGACCGGTTTCTGCCTTGTTGCCCTCCATATCCATCTCAATCGGCATAAGCGTGATGCTTTTAAGCTTTGTCCCCTCTGTTTCCCAGAGCGGGATAACCGAGCGGAACATCCTCTTGTCAGTCATAAGTCCAACGGTAAAGTCCTTTGATCGCTTTGCAAGAAGCTCGTGTACAGTTGATGCAGAGGTAAGCCCATGCTTTTGGAAGAAATCCTCAGGCGCAGTCTCAACATTATAAAGCTGAAGCACGAAATCGCCGAGCGAATAGAAAATCGGACAATCCTTATATACTTCTATCGGACGGAGAAGGTGAGGACCGTGACCGACAACCGCATGTGCGCCCGCATCAATGCAGCGGTGCGCAAAATCCTTCAAAAACTGTGAAGGCTCTTCCTTTGAATCTCCGCTTATCTGATGCGAGTGGACGGAAATCATGATATAATCAGCCTGAAGGCTTGCTTCGAATATCGCTTTTTCAACGCGCGCAATATCACGCTCATCAATCTCCATAACAAAGCGCGGCTCATCTCCGAGCTTGAATTTAAGCTCTCCAAGCTCGCATTCGTCATCACAAAGCTCGGGATAATATCCTTCTTTTCGGGTTATTTCCTTTGCCGCATTGATGTTTGTTGCTTTTGCAATCCTTTTTATATGTTCAAGCTCTTCCTTTGGCAGCTCAACGCGGCTTTTTATACGCAGACCGTTAACGCCTGCGCGACCCGGGAAGAGGGGAGACTGCTCGCCTGCCATTGCAGACGGGTCAAAATTGGAGTTTACGGAAATAAGTGCCACGCGTCCGTTTTTTGTGTTAAGGTATGCAGGTGCTGCTGCTTCGGCAAGGTTTCTTCCCGCGCCGCTGTGGACAAGGCCGCTTGCGTTAACAGCTTCAAGCGTAGAGAAAAATCCGCCGTAGGAAAAATCGAGCGCGTGATTGTTGTTAAAGCTCGTCATATTAAACCCGTAAGGCTTTATGTCGTCAAGCACCTCGGGGTTCGTGCGGATATATGTACCGCCGGAGAATGCAGAGCCGCAGGTGTCGCCCGTGCGGTTGAGAGTAGTTTCAAGGTTAAAGAAGCGGGCATCACCCTGCTTTATAAAATCCGAAAGCTCGGAAAAATCATAGCCTTCGTAAATTCTTTTCTGGATAATCATATCCCCTGCAGCAGTAAATTTCATTTTGTCACCCCCGAAAAGGCAAGGCCGGAATTTATCGCAATTTCAAGCCCCGGAATAAGAGATGCTTTTTCAAGCCACTCTTCGCGAGTGTGGCTTCCTTGATGATTATCAACGCCGATGCAAATAGCCGGAACACCGAGCGATAGCGGGATATTGCAGTCGGTCGAAGAACTTCTGAAACACGCCGTATTTCCCGATGCGGCTTCGATAATCGGCACGAGTACACGGCGCAGATCTTCTATTTTCTCATCAGGAACAATTCCGCACGGACGCTCACCGACCCTTTTCACTGCTACACGGACATCCTCAGAGCGGGCTGATTCAAAAATTTCCTCAAACTTCTTTTCCATATATGCAAGGCAGTCAACATCATTGGAACGGTATTCACAGAGCATTCTCGCATTCTGTGCAATTGTATTTACAGATGTTCCGCCGGAAATTTCGCCAACGTTGAAAGAGGTTTTTGCGCCATCCTTTTTCGGGAGATCAATACCATAGATTTTATTCACAATTCCGGCAAGGTTTGCAATTGCGTTTTCGTTGCCGAATTTACCCCACGAATGACCGCCTTCGGTAAGAACCTCAACCTCATAGCGGTGGGAGCCGACGCAACGGTCTGCAATTGAATGAAGAGCTCCGCCATCAAAGCTTATAAAGCGTGCAATGCGTCCTTCATAGTCCTTGAAAAGCTGTCTTGTGCCTTTAAGGTTTCCAAGACCTTCTTCGCAGGAGTTGCAAACAAACATTATTCCTTTTTCGGGAACTATGTTATTTTCGGTAAAATATTTTGCCATAGCAAGCAAAACCGTGA
>JAFQVE010000018.1 GCA_017408185.1 Oscillospiraceae bacterium
AGGCATGTTGTGACTTTCATTGTCTCGGTGTTGTTAACAGTGTCGCGGTCTGTGAGGTATACGCCTGCCTTTTCAAGCGGCGGGCGACCGTTCGGGAAGCGGTCCTCGATAACGAGATACTGCGGCTCTTCTGCATTTACGAACGGAGCAACGAAGGTGTTCTTCGGAGTGATTTTCGGAGCCATATCCTCGATGCCTGCTTCAGCGAGTGCGTCCTCAACAACCTTTGCCGGACGCGGAGTGATTTTATCAATCATAGACCACGGGAAGGAGACGTTCTTTTCGTCTGTTACCCATGCAACGAACTCGTCGGAAACAAATCCGTTCTCATGCCACTTCTCGACAACAGTCATAACGGAAGCGCGGAGCTTTTCGCCGTTGTGTGAGCAGTTGTCCATGGAAACAACGGCAATCGGAGCCTTGCAAGCGTTAAAGCGCTCGAGAAGGAATGCTGCCGTGCGGCTCATTGCGTGAGAGCAGTTTTCCGGACCGTTCTTGAAGTCTGCCTCAACAAACGGGAAGAACTCGCCCTGAATGTTGCGGAGAGCGTAGCCCTTTTCTGTGATGGTGTAGGAAACCATCTGGAGGCTCGGGTTGCGGAAAATTTTCTTGAGCTTTTCAACGTCCTCGGGGTATGCTGCACCTGCGCAGAGACCCTCGGAAATGGATGCGACAACCTCTTTCTTCATTGTGCCGTCGGGCATAAGGAGAACGAGCATCGTCATTGCGTCATACGGACGGTAAATCATGTCAATGTTGTCAAAGTCGAATGTGTCGGCAGCGACAATACCGCCTTTTACGTGACCTGCGTTGAGAAGGTCATGCTGGAGCTTTGCAACAAAGCCGCGGAAGATGTTACCTGCGCCGAAGTGAACCCATGTGGGATTCTTTTCGGTCTCGGCAGCCATTTCCTTCCAGTCGTACTTCGGAAGTGTCACGCCGGCGGCTTCCCATGCCGCCTTGTCCTGAAGACCTGCATAATTGAGCTTCATTTTTGATATTCCTCCTTGATTTAAAGCAGAGTGTTTCCTCTGCACAAAATTCTACATTATAAATATACCACATAAAGGAAGAAAAGTCCACAGTATTAATATAAAAAAGTGACCGATTATAAGAAAAACATAAGAAAACCTAAGTAAAATACAAAAACTTAAATTCTGAAAGAGAGATGCTTATACAACTGTCGCCGTTAAACATTATCATTATCCACAAGCGCATACCCCCATAATTTACCGAGACGGATTTTTTCAAGTTTTCCTTCGGCGGTTAATCTTGCGAGTATGCGGTTTGCAGTAGCTGCAGATACTGCAAACAATTGCCGTACATCTGTATTTGTGAGAACTTCGTTCTTTTGAAGAAAACGCTCTATTTTATACCAACGCAGCTGGGCGGTGGACATATTTACGGAGACACCGGAAGCTTCTGCCGCTTCTGTCAAAGCTTCTTTGATAGCAGAAAGCATAAATGTGATAAAAACCGTTGATTCACCGTCGCAGTTTGATTGATTGATGGCTTTGTAATATTCGGATTGTCTGTCGTGGATGATGGATTCAACAGGAAGCCAGGCAAACAGAGGCTTCCATTTGGTAAGCAAAAGCGTATGCCAAAGCCGTCCTATTCTGCCGTTGCCGTCCGCAAACGGATGAATCAGTTCAAATTCATAATGGAATACACAACTTTTGATAAGCATATGAGTGTCACTTTTTTCTACCCAATCCAGCAAATCAACGACCAGACCAGGAACAAAATCCGGAAGAGTGCCCAAGTGCAGAACATTGCCCTGCCTGTCCACAACCCCAACCGGACGTGAACGGAAGCAGCCGGATTCTTCAACCAGGCCTTTGGTCATAATTCCGTGAGCGGTCAACAAATCATCGACAGAATACGGATTTAACGTATCCATCATTTCGTAAATTTCATATGCATTTTTGACCTCCGCAATGTCTTTAGGCGGAGCGAGAATGCGTTTACCGTTCAGAACAGCTGTTACTTGTTCCAGACTTAAAGTGTTTTGTTCAATTGCCAAAGATGAGTATATTGTCCGTATACGGTTTGTACGGCGCAAAGTGGGGCTTGCGGACAATCCTTGCGTAGCACTGATTTGCCCTATCAACTCAGCGATTTCCGTAATTGCTGATAAAATTTCAGTTGTTATTTCAAACGGCGGCTTTTGATTATGCATATCTCCTCACCTCGTTCTTATTATAACACTTCATCGCTCATTATGCAACAAAAATGAGCGATGAAGTGAGTGATGAAATTCTCAAAATACAAAAATGATATAGCGGTATTTACTTTTATAACTAATTTTGTTATAATAATAAGTTGAGATTAATTTGAATACCGGAAGTTTTTGTTATGATAAGAATAGGAAATTTAAAGCTCAACCTTGATGAGAACGAAGCACTTCTCACAAAGCGGGCAGCCCGTGCGCTGGGTGTTGCACCGGGCGAAATACAAAAGCTTAATATTGTTAAAAAAGCAGTGGATGCCAGAGACAAAACACGCGTCTGCTTCGTGTATTCCGTAGATGTTTCCGTGCGCGGGGATGAAAAGAAAATCGTCTCACGCGTAAAGCGCGGAGACATAACCCTTCTGCCGCGTGAGGAAAAGAGAGCGGTGCCGAGCCACATCCTTCCGCAGCACCGTCCGGTTGTTGTCGGCGCGGGGCCTGCGGGGCTTTTCTGTGCGCTTACGCTTGCGCGCTACGGTGCACGCCCTGTTCTTGTAGAGCGCGGAGAAAGCGTGGAAGCGCGTGCAGTATCCGTATCGCGCTTTTTTGAGTGTGGCAGGCTTAATCCCTCATCAAATGTTCAGTTTGGCGAGGGCGGTGCGGGAACATTTTCTGACGGAAAGCTCAATTCCGGCACGCACGATGCCCGGAGATTTGAGGTGTTCCGAACATTTGTCGAGCATGGCGCACCGCCGGAGATTATGTATATAAGAAATCCGCACATCGGCTCGGACAAGCTTCCGCGCGTTGTTGCTGGAATCCGCGAAGAAATAAAGCGGCTCGGCGGTGAGGTTTATTTTGACTGTACGCTGACCGGAATACGAACTAAAGACGGATGCGTTTGCGAAGCTGTGTGCAAAACCGCAGAGGGAGAGATATCCTTTGAAACTGACGATATCATTCTTGCTGTCGGCCACTCTGCGCGAGACGTTTTTTCTCTTCTTCTTGATATGGGCGTTACAATGGAACAGAAGCCGTTTTCGATGGGTGTGAGAATAGAACATCTGCGCCGTGATATAGACGTATGCCGCTACGGTGATTTTGCCGGGCATCCGGCACTCGGTGCGGCGGATTACAAGCTTTCAAACCGTTATCCCAACGGCCGCGCGGTATATACCTTCTGTATGTGCCCGGGCGGAGAGGTTATAAATGCATCGAGCGAAGAGGGCGGCGTTGTAACAAACGGCATGAGCCTTTATGCCAGAAATCTTGAAAATTCAAACAGCGCGTTGCTTGTAAACGTTATGCCGGAGGATTTCGGCGGAGTTTCTCCGATTGCGGGTGTGGAGCTTCAGCGCGGTATTGAACGCGCGGCGTTTTCTCTCGGCGGAGGGGATTTCCGCGCTCCCGCACAGACGGTTGAGGGATTTCTCACAGGCAGAAAAACCGGTTTTGGCAAAATCGTGCCGTCATTTCGTCCGGGAGTGCGTGAATGTGATATATCCGCACTTTTTCCCGATTATATAAACGAAACGCTTCGCGCAGGTCTTTCGGGATTTTCGCGGCTTATACGCGCATTTGCTGACGGCGAAGCGGTGCTTACCGCTCCGGAAACGCGCTCATCTTCCCCTGTTCGGATATTGCGTGATGATACCCTTCAGGCATCCTTGCGCGGGCTTTATCCGTGCGGAGAAGGTGCGGGATATGCGGGCGGAATACTGTCCTCTGCAGTAGACGGAATCCGAGTTGCGGAAGCAGTTCTGAAGATTTAAAAGCAAGAAAAGGGAGTTTTAATACAATGACAACCGCAGCATCTGAAAAAAAACGTTTGTGCATTCTCGGATTTTTCAAAAAAAATGCAGTTATGAGCATCGCACTTGCGGCAGCGATCATAACGAGTATTATTGTTCCGCCTGATCGCGCATATATCGGGTATTTTGATTTTAAAACACTCACCTGTCTTTTCTGCGTTCTTGCGGTTGTTTGCGCGTTTCGGAATATAAACTTTTTCTATGTTCTTGCCAGAAAAGTTGTTTCTGTTTTTAAAAATGCGCGGCTGAGTGTAATTGCGCTTGTGTATATCACGTTTATCGGCTCTATGTTTATAGCAAACGATATGGCGCTTTTAACCTTTCTTCCTCTCGGATATTTTGTTCTGACCGCAACCAACAAAACAGAATATATGTCTTTTACCTTTGTTATGCAGAATATAGCAGCAAACCTCGGCGGTATGCTCACTCCGTTCGGGAATCCGCAAAACCTTTATCTTTACACAAAATTCGGCATCCCAACGAATGAGTTTATGCAGATAATGTTTCCGCCGTTTATCCTTTCAATAATTCTTATAACGGCTTGCTGTATAATTTTTGTGAAGCCGGAGCCGCTTTTTCTGTGCTATGCAAAGACTCCGCTCAATCCCCGGCGCACGGTTCTTTACAGCATTCTTTTTGTTCTTTCAATTGTAATTGTTTTCCGCATTATCCCTTATCAGCTCGGACTTGTGATAATTCCGGCAGTGCTTTTGTTTGCCGACAGAAAAGCACTGAAGGCAGTTGACTATCCTCTGCTTTTGACGTTTGTTTTCTTCTTCATCTTTGCCGGAAATATGGCGCGAATCCCTGCCGTGAATTCGCTTTTTTCCTCTCTTCTTGAAAAAAGCACACTTCTTTCTTCTATTCTCTCTTGCCAGGTGATAAGTAACGTTCCGTCTGCCATTCTTCTTTCGCAGTTTACGGAGGATTATGCAAATCTTCTTGTCGGTGTGAACATCGGCGGCGTGGGAACCCTTATTTCCTCACTTGCAAGTCTTATAACCTTCCGTGAATATTTAAAGCACAATCCGGGGAAAACGCGTCATTATATTATTATATTTTCTGTATTTAACTTTGCATTTTTGGGTATTCTCACCGCTTTTATGTACATTATATAAATATTGCGCAATTCCACTATTCTGAGAGCGGAGGTGTTCTGCTATGGAAGAAAATAAAAAATTCAAGCTTGTTTCGGAGTACACTCCGTCGGGCGACCAGCCGGAGGCTATTTCTGCGCTCGTATCGGGAATTGAAATGGGGCTTTCCGAGCAGACGCTTCTCGGTGTTACCGGCTCGGGAAAAACCTTTACAATGGCGAATATCATCGAACGCGTGCAAAAGCCGACGCTTGTGCTTGCGCACAACAAAACCCTTGCCGCTCAGCTCTGCTCAGAGCTTCGTGCATTTTTTCCGGAAAACGCCGTAGAGTATTTTGTTTCTTATTTTGATTATTACCAGCCGGAGGCGTATATTCCGCACACCGACACATATATCGAAAAGGACTCGTCCACAAACGAGGAGATTGACCGCTTGCGCCACAGCGCAACGGCTTCGCTCGGTGAGCGGCGCGATGTTATAATTGTCGCCAGCGTTTCATGCATTTACGGGCTCGGTGATCCTATAGATTATTCGAGCATGGTTATCTCTCTGCGCCCCGGTAAAACGTATGAGCGCGATGCGCTTATCCGCAAGCTTGTTGAAATTCGCTACGAGCGTAACGATATTGCGTTTGAGCGAAATAAGTTCCGTGTGCGCGGTGATACCGTTGAGATATTCCCCGTTTATTCAAACGACACGGGCATACGCGTTGAGTTTTTCGGTGATGAGGTTGACCGTATTTCGGAAATAAATATCGTAACCGGCGCGGCAAAGCGAGAGCTTTCCCATGTTGCGATATATCCTGCATCACACTATGTTTCAACACCGGAGAAAATGGCAAAGGCGTGCAATGATATAATCGACGAGATGGAGGCTTGTGTGCGGCAGTTTGAGGAGGATGGAAAGCTTTTGGAGGCACAGAGGCTTCGCCAGAGAACGCAGTATGACGTTGAAATGATGCAGGAGCTTGGCTACTGCACGGGAATTGAGAACTATTCCCGCATAATAAGCGGAAGAGCACCGGGCTCGGCACCGTTCACTCTTATGGACTATTTCCCGGATGATTTTCTGCTTATCGTTGACGAATCTCACGTAACTCTTCCGCAGGTGCGCGGAATGTATGCAGGCGACCGCGCGCGAAAGGAAGTTCTTGTTAAATACGGCTTCCGTTTGCCGAGTGCGTTTGACAACAGACCTCTTAATTTTGGTGAATTTGAAGAGCATATAAATCAGGTTGTTTATGTTTCCGCAACACCAGGAGAGTATGAACGCACGCGCTCTGCAAATATTGCAGAGCAGCTTATCCGCCCGACGGGACTTCTTGACCCTGAGATTTCCGTGCGTCCGACGGAAGGGCAGATTGATGATCTCATCGGCAAGATAAATGCGCGTGTTGAAAGACGCGAGCGGGTGCTTGTGACAACGCTCACAAAAAAGATGGCAGAGGATTTAACCGCATATCTTGAAAACGTGGGAATAAAGGTAAAGTATCTTCACCACAACGTTGAAACCATTGAAAGAATGGAGATAATCCGGGATCTGCGCCTTGGCACATTCGATGTACTTGTCGGAATAAATCTTCTCCGCGAAGGTCTTGATATCCCGGAGGTGTCGCTTGTTGCGATTTTAGATGCCGACAAGGAAGGCTTCCTTCGAAGTGAAACCTCGCTTATCCAGACGATGGGACGCGCCGCGCGAAATGACCATGGTAAGGTTATTATGTACGCCGATAATATGACCGGTTCGATGCAGCGCGCAATTGACGAGACGATGCGCCGTCGCAAAATACAGTCGGAGTATAATGAAAAGCACGGAATTATTCCGAAAACGATAAAAAAAGACGTCGCCGAGCTTCTTGAAATCTCAAAGGATGCAAGCGCGATTAAGAAAGAAAAGCTCTCAAAATCCGAGCGTGAAGAGATGATACGCAAGCTTGAGCGAGATATGCGTGAGGCGTCGAAAATGCTTGAATTTGAATATGCGGCAATGCTCCGCGACAGGATAATAGAGCTTAGAGGTGAGAAATAAATGAACAAATCAATTTATGTAAAAGGTGCGCGAGAACACAACCTTAAAAATATAGACATCGAAATTCCGCGCGATAGCCTTGTTGTTGTTACGGGGCTTTCCGGATCGGGAAAATCAAGCCTTGCCTTTGACACGATTTATGCCGAAGGGCAGAGAAGATATGTCGAGTCGCTTTCATCATACGCAAGGATGTTTTTAGGACGTATGGAAAAGCCGGATGTAGACTATATCGAGGGGCTTTCACCCGCAATTTCAATTGACCAGAAAACGACATCAAAAAACCCGCGTTCAACAGTGGGAACGGTAACGGAAATTTATGACTACCTGCGTCTGTTGTTTGCGCGTGCAGGAACGCCGCATTGCCCGGTGTGCGGAAAGGTGATAGAGCAGCAGACCGTTGACCAGATATGCGACCGTATTCTTGCGCTTTCTGAGGGCACAAAGTTTCAGATTCTTGCTCCTGTTGTTCGCGGACGTAAGGGTGAGCACGAAAAGGTTTTTGAAAGTGCGAAAAAATCAGGATATGTCCGTGCAAGAGTTGACGGGAACATATACGATCTTTCCGAGGATATAAAGCTTGAAAAGAACAAAAAGCACAATATTGAAATAATAATCGACCGTCTTGTTATAAAGGAAGG
>JAFQVE010000171.1 GCA_017408185.1 Oscillospiraceae bacterium
CGCGATTTAACGATTTTTCAGTAGCAGTATGCGGGGGAGAAGAGCATCTTTCCGTATGCGAAAGCGTATTTTCACGTTACGGCATACCCGTATATATAAGTGACGATACACCGTTGACGTCAAAGC
Organism: Oscillospiraceae bacterium; assembly: GCA_017408185.1. The sequence continues at coordinate 127 of JAFQVE010000171.1, forward strand.
CTCCGGTTGCGCTGAGTATTGCGGCACTTGACTGCGTTTTGCGGGGATTTCGCCGCGATGCAGTTATGGAGTATGTAAAAACGGGATTTTCAGGTATATCGGCTCGTGCGCTTTCTGCATTTGAGAATTATATGTACACCTGGTCGCCCAAGGCTTCGGAATGGAGCACGGGATGTGATTTTGCGCGCAATCCTCTCGGAATATCGGCAGAAAACACACCTGAAAGCGAAGCACTTCTCAAAATCGTAAACCGTGCGAGAAAAAAGATTTACGCGCCGATAAGCAGACTTGCAAAGGCGATGGAAAAAGGAAAAACGGGCAAAGCGTGTGCCGAGGCGCTTTATGAATTTATAAATGAAATAAACCTGCCGCGGAGAATATCGGCATATGCATACATTGCAGAAACGGAAGGGCGGCTCGCTGCGGCGCAGGAATATGATGCGCTGACAGAGGTTATCTGTGGAGTCATTGACAGCATAGGGAAAAGCGTGGGGGATGAAAAGCTTGATGCAGAAGAGCTGTATTACCTGTTCCGTCTTGTTGTGTCCGAGGAGAGCTTATCTACCATTCCGGCGACGCTTGACTCTGTTTCGGTGTCCGATGTTTCCCGTGCCGAGGGAACAAGATGCGGTTTCCGTATAATCCTCGGCGCAAATGATGGTGCGTTCCCGAAAGGAGCAGAGCGTGCAGGACTGATATCCGACAGTGACAGACTCTCTCTTTCCGATTTTGGGATAGAGCTGGCTCCCGGTATGTGCGAACGCATTTTTGAAGAATACAGAACCATGCATAGTACGCTTTGTTCAGCAGAAAAAGGATTATACATAAGTTCGTCGGCAGTAGGTATGAACGGAGAGACGAGAGAAGAATCTCCCGTGGTATCGAAAATCCGCTCGGTTTACGGCAAGACCGAGGATGAAATGTCGCTTTATGATGCTCGTCTTCGTGCCAAAATACCGTGCTTTGACCAAAGCATTGCTTCGGGAAGATATCTTTCCGTGTGGGAAGAGGATGAAGAGTATTCCGGCAAGCTTTATAATGTGCGGCAGGCCGGAAGCCTTCGCCGCGGACCGATAAACAGCCGCGAAAACATAGAGGCGATATTTGGCAGAAAAATAAAGCTGAGCGCATCGCGCGCTGATCTTTTCTCGTCGTGCAGATACGCGTATTTCTTAAAATACGGACTCGGTGCAGAGCTTCGCGGACGTGCGGAAATCTCGCCGATTGAAGCCGGAAGTCTTATGCACTATGTTCTTGAATACGTAATATCGCGTCTTGCAAAGGAACAGGATTTTGACGTTTCCCGCGCCCTCATTCTTGCAGAAGAGGCTTGCCGTGAATACGCCGCGCGCTCGTTCTCTGCAGGCGGTAAGCTCTCGGCAAGGATGGAGTTTCTCATATCGCGCATCACGCAATCGGTAAAAAGGGCGGTAGAGGATATTTGCCGTGAGCTTGCAAAAGGACAGTTTGTGCCAAGCGGATTTGAGGTAAAGTTTTCCGGTGCGGAAGGAGAGCTTCCGCCGATTGAAATAAAGGGTGAAGAGTCAACTGTTCTTCTTCGCGGAGCGGTAGACAGAGTTGACACATACGAGCTTGACGGAAAGCTTTATTTCCGCGTTATAGATTATAAATCCGGCAAGAAAGAGTTTTCTCTTGACGAAACGGTAAACGGAATAGGGATGCAGATGCTTCTTTATATGTTTGCGCTTGAAGAAATGGGAAAAGAGCATTTCGGCAAGATACCGCAGGCGGCGGGGGTTATGTACGTTCCGATAGCCCGTGAGGCAAACCGCGCCCGCGGCGAAGGAATAAAACCGAGCCGCCGAGAGGGCGTAATCCTTCGCGATATGCGCATTATTGATGCAATGGAAAGCGGGGAAAACAAGGAATATATCCCTGCAACGGTTGATAAAAAAGGTGCACTCAAACGTGGTTCGGTAGTGCTGACAAGCAACCAGTTTGAAGCGGTAAAGGCGCGAATGAAGCAGATTCTTGCGGGAATAGGAGACGAGCTTTCTCGCGGAGAGATAGAGCCGAATCCATATGTTCATAAGGGCAGAAGCTCGTGCGATTTTTGCGAATACAGGTCCGTGTGTGCGTTTGACGAGGAAAGAGGCGGCGACAGAAAGCGCGAGCTTTGCAGTGTGAAGCTTGCGGATATAATAAATGACGGGGAGGGAACGGATGATGAGTGATGTGAAGTGGACGCGTGACCAGCTTCGCGCGATTTCCGCAAGAGACAGCTCCGTTCTTGTTTCTGCGGCGGCAGGCTCCGGTAAAACTGCCGTGCTTGTAGAGCGTCTTTTGCGGAGAATAACCGATGAAGGGCATGACGTTACGGAGTTTCTTATTATAACATATACAAAAGCGGCGGCGACGGAGCTTCGCCGCAAGATATACGAGTCTCTTTCAAAATACGCTGCACTCCATCCGGGCAATAAGCATATACGCCGTCAGATTGCGCTTGTAGGCAGTGCGAGAATATCGACGGTACACTCATTCTGCACATGGCTTCTCCGCAATTTTTCGGACAACCCTGCGCTTGCAGGCGGGTTCCGTGTGCTGGACGAGAGTGAGGCACAGCTTATTCTTGAAGAAGAGCTTTCAGAGCTTATTGAAGAAAAGTATGACGCGGGGGAAGAAAGCTTTCTCGCGCTTTCCGCGTATCTTAGCGGGGCGAGAAGTGACAAAGCGCTTTTTGGTGCGGTGCTGGAGCTGTATCAGAAAAGCACAAGCCACCCGTATCCCGAAAAATGGCTTTTGGAGGTGGCGGCGGCATATGACGTTTCAAAGGTGGAAAGTATCAGGAATACTGTGTGGGGCGAGTACGCATTTTCGGCAGCAAAACAGGCGCTTGCGGACTGCATCGAAATCCTTGATCTTATGATAGCTGATGTTGAAAAGATTCCTGAAGCCGCGGAGGTTTATGCCGAGGTGCTGTGTGATGAGCGTGATATGCTCCGAAGAGCCGACAGCGACACATGGGATGGGCTTCTGGAGGCAATTTCCGCAATAGAGTTTCCGCGGCTGCCAAGCTCAAGAAAAATCGAAGACAAAAGCATACCTGAGCGTATCCGTGCAATGCACGACCGCGTAAAGGAAGAGTGCGGGAAGATAACAGAAAAGCTTCTTACTGCTTCATCGGGCGAGCTTCTTGCAGAGCTATCCGCGCTTTATCCGCATATGTGTAAGCTTGCAAGCCTTGCGGAAGAGCTTTCGGCTCGTTTCGGCAGGGAAAAGCTTCGCCGCGGCGCTCTTGATTATTCAGACCTTGAGCATTATGCAATAGAGCTTCTTGTCAGTGAATATGATGCAGAGAGGGATGTTGTTGTTCCGAGCGATACAGCACGCGAGGTTTCAAAAAACTTTTGTGAGATACTTCTTGATGAATTTCAGGACAGCAACAATATTCAGGATATAATTTTCCGCGCAGTATCACGGGATGAGAAGAACATCGTTATGGTGGGGGATGTGAAGCAGTCGATATACCGTTTCCGTCTTGCCGACCCGACGATATTTATGAAAAAGTATAAGAGCTTTAAAAAATACGAGGAAGCAACCGGTGATGAGCCGAGATACATAACGCTTTCTCAGAATTTCCGTTCGCGTGCCGAGGTGCTTGATGCATCAAATGCATTTTTCTCACGCCTTATGACGGAAGAGCTCGGCGATGTGGATTATACCGAGGAGCATTTTCTTGTTCCGCGTGATAATATACCGGAGCCGGGAATAGGCGACAAGTCATGCGAGTTTTATCTTGTTGACAGAAAAGAAAGCGAGCTTTCCTCTGCCGAGGATGAGGCAAAATTTGTTGCATCAAAAATCCGTGAGCTTATTGAGAGCGGATTTGAGGTTTGCGATAAGGACGGAACGCACCGCCGCGCCGAATACCGCGACTTTGCCGTGCTTCTGCGCTCGGCTTCCGGAAATGCTGAAAGTTATGAGAGAGCATTGCGTGATGCGGGAATACCCTATGCATCGCCTCGTGCTGATGGGCTTCTTGCCAAAAGCGAAGTAAATGCAATTGTTTCGTATCTTTCTGTAATAGACAACCCCACTTCGGATATTCCGCTTCTGGCACTGCTGAAATCCCCGCTGTTTGCATTTTCTGCAGATGATTTGTGCTATATCAGGCGTGAGGGCAACGGTGCGCTTATTTACGCAATGGAAAAGCTTGCAACAAAAGAGGGGGAGACAGCGAAAAAATGCCGGGCGTTTCTCGGTGAGCTTTCGGCTCTGCGCTCGCGCTCACGCGGAGAGAGCGCCGCATCGCTTATATGGGAAATATATAATCGAACAAATGCGCTCGGTCTTTTCGGTGCGCTTCCGTGCGGAGAGGAGCGTCAGCGAAATCTAATAGAGTTTTACAAGTGTGCAGGAGCCTTTGAAAGCTCGGGATATTTCGGCCTTTACAGATTTGTGTCGCACATAGCACGTCTTGCAGAGCGCGGCGGAGACATCCCCGCACCTGCGGCAGCTGCAGGAAATGCCGTGACGATAATGACGATACACAAATCAAAGGGATTGGAATTTCCGATAGTTTTCCTCGGTGGATGCATACGGAATTTCAATACCGATGATATCAGGCGTCCTATTTTTATCCACCCGCAGCTCGGCGTGGGACTTCGCTTCCGCGACACGCAAACTGGTGCAGATTATTCAACCGTTGCAAGGGATGTCATATCAGATGCTCTTATTTCGGAAATGAAGAGCGAGGAAATGCGCATACTGTATGTTGCGCTTACGCGTGCGCGTGAAAAGCTCTGTCTCGTTGC
>JAFQVE010000172.1 GCA_017408185.1 Oscillospiraceae bacterium
GGGAACAGGCATCGGAACGACAAATCTTATATTTACACCTTACATAGACGGAGCGGCGCAGGAACCGTATGAAAAAGAAATAACGGTATCCGCACCTCCTAAGCTCGATAAAATCGTTTTTGAGGCAGAGAACGATGCGCTTGCAAACGGAAGAGAAACGATTGCGGAGATAACCGAGTTCATCCGTGATGACGGTGAGGTGTACACAAGAGATTACGAAATAGAATTTATAAGCAGCAATACCGATGTTATTGAGGTTGTAAAGACAGATGAAAAAAGCTGCAGAGTTATATCAAAAAGCATCGGTTCTGCAAAGGTTATTGCAACAGCTATGGCAGAGGATTTAACCGAACCGGTTGTTGCGACGGCGGACATAACCGTTTATGAACGTCCGCTTTTAAGCTCGATTGAGCTTTCGACTGAAAAAACGTCGGTGCATATCGGCGATACCGGAACCGTTTCGATTAAATCGCTCACCATGACCGACGGACTTCCGGCGTTTTCCGCGGAGGATTATGAATATTCATGGGAAAACGACAACGAATCGGCAATTAGCTTCGAAAAAGAGACCGGAGCGTTTTCCGCGCTCGCGCTCGGCACCTCCGAAATACGCGTAAGCGCGCTTAACGAAAACGGCAAAAGAATTTACGGCAAGCTTATTATTTCTGTAATTGAAAAAAGCGACGAGCCGGTATCGGACAAAAGCATTGTAGTCGACTTCGGAAAGACCGTAACGGAGAAAATAGACGGTAAGTGGACCGTTGTTGAATCTCCGGGATATGAAATAATTACATCCAAAAGCAATATGGGAACGTGGATATGCGATAAGTGCCCTGATGGAACGAGAAGGCTTCGTATCAACGGCGGAGCGACAAAAGCGTCAGATATTTGGCCATTAAAAACAGTAAAAGCAGCAGCGTTCAACGTGGATATCCCGACTACGGGCTATTACGCAGTGTTTTTCACCGGCGGAATACATAACCGAGGTGCCGTATATTCCTTATATGCAAAAGATAACTATCTCGGTGATTATGATTTCAGAGGAGCCAATGCCGTTGACAAAGCAGATGGCGGAGAAAGAAAGCAACTCAACACAGTATATCTCGAGGCAGGTAAGTGCGAATTTGTTTTCAGGGGAAGAACGCACTATTCAAACCCATATTTGTCTCTTGAAAAGCTTGAGCTTATCCCGCTTGAAATAACGGAGATAGCGCCGAAGGACATCGTTGCGGATGAAAGCATCTCCCTTGCAGTCGGTGAAAAACTCAGTGATGTTGAAGCTTATGTGAAAATGTCCGACAACTCGCTTTACAGCTTCGGTTACACGAGCAGCGGAAAGGTGAACGACGCAAATTTCTTTGATGTAAACGCGTCAAACGAAAGTGTCTCCGTAGCTTACAGCGACGATTACGCAGCGGGTGATACAGAACTTCACAAGTTTGATATCATAGGCGTAGCACCCGGCTCATCAGAGATTATTCTGAAAAGCTTTATAAATAACAGCGACGAGATTCAAAAAACGATTCCAATAACCGTAACAGATGAAGTGCTGGACTCCGTAGAGCTTGGCATATCAAAGAGGATTTTGTTCAAGGATGATACGGCAACGCTTTCTGCTGTACCTAAGCTCGATAGCGGACGAGTTCCGTCTGTAGATCCCGATGTGATATTATACAGCTCGGATTCGGATGTTGTTAAGATTGAAGGAAACGCTTTAACAGCATTAAGAAGCGGCACAGCAAAAGTTGATGTTTCCATAACGCTTGGTACCGTCACAAAAACAGACAGCATAACAGTAACGGTTTTTGACGGCGGCATAGCGGACATGAAAATAACTGCCGGTGGAAGCGAATATATCCGCCTCGGCGATGTCGTTCCGGTATACGTTACCGGAATTACAACGGACGGAATGGAGCTTGACATTACCGGAGACGAAGACCTTACATATGAATCGCTCGCTCCGGATATCTGTGAGGTTGATGAGGGCGGAAACCTCATCCCGAAGAAGACAGGCAGATTTACGTTAAAGGTAACCGAGCTTACCGACGGCGGAAGCAAGAGCTTTGAGACGGAGCTTTCAGTGATTGAGGGAAAAACCGGCTTTACCATCTACACCGAAGCAGAAAGAGAAAATGCGCGTGAAAATGCAAAGAAATATACATGGGCAAAAAGCATGGCGAAAACCGCTTCGGAGGCGGCAGAAGAATTTGCCGAGATGCTTGATGTTCTGTATAACGGGTTGCCCTCTGAGGGAGTTATGCGTAGCTACACTGTGGGCGAGTTTAACGATCCGGAAAAATACTATTGCAGATATTGCGGCAAAAACCTTCTCCCTGAGTATGGAGATCCTCCGTTTGTCATTGACCCGGTAAGCCGTCCGTGGAAGGTACAGTGCCCGGATTGCAAGCGCCTCTTCCCGAGTAACGATTTCGGAAGCTTTTATGAGCTTGGACTCAATGAGTACGGCGAATTTGACAGAATACGTGCACTTGAAGCGCACCGTGATATGCTTATCGAAAAAGGCGAGATAGACACATCTATCACAGCTCCGGGAGAGGAATATTCCGATAGCTGGTATACATATTACGGCTACGGGAATGAAGAAGGTTTCCTTTATAACGACATGTATTCCGAACTTTACGACCCGACAAAGCCGTCTTGCAACATTGACCCGGTTAAGGGTGATGCGATAGATGGCAAGCGTTGGGGAGTTGATGATGGATTTGGTTATATGCCGGGAAGAAGCTACTATAGTAATAATACCGCAGGACAGCAAGTGCGGCTCTGTGATGAGCGACATAACTATATAGCTTATTACTTGCATTATTTTTACTATCGGTATTATATGCCGGCGATAACAGACTCTGCAGATGCGTATCTTTACACAGGAAAGCCGGAGTACGGATATACAGCGGCGATTCTTTTAGATAGACTTGCAGACTTCTATCCTTCTTATGATCTTTCTTTGTATGGCACAAAAATATGGGCTTCTCACGGAGGTCTATACAACGGAAAGTATATGGGAAGTATCACGGAAAGTGTTGAAGATGCGACTTTAATATCGGCATATGATGCTGTATACCGGTTGTATGATGACGATTTTGTTCTGAACTATATCGCTGAGAAAAATGGAAAATTCAAAATGCGTCACGCAAAGAAGTCTTCATCACAGATACGTACCAATGTTGAGGATGGGGTTCTCCGAGAAATGCTTGAGAGCTGTACAAACGGAGATATTCGCGGTAACTTTGGATTCTCACAGGCGGTAATAGCGGCTGCAGCTGTTGCACTCGATAACGGAGATGAAACGATAGAGTGGCTTGACTTCCTTGTACAGCCGGGATTTGACAGAATTGAACCCGTAACCGGCGGCGGATTATATGACTGGCTTATCACTTATCTTGACGGTGACGGTCAACCGAATGAAGCTTCTTTGTATAACTACAACTGGCTTACGTATCTTCTCGATGTTCAAAGCTATCTTGATGATTACATCATTAAATATGACAAGGTAAACCTAAGGACATACCCACGCTTTATAAAATTGCTTTATGCGTTTATGCCTCCGATGCTTTCGTCATACAATGCCAATTATGGAGATTCATCGCGCAAGATGTTGACCAATAAGGTCTGGATGGGATACGACTCCTTTATTGCAGGATATCGTTGGACGGGAGATACGGACTTTCTTAAGGCTCTTTATATGAAGTATGAAGATGTTACTGTTTTCAATGAGGGTATTTTTGTTAAGAATCCGGAGCGTATCCAGGATGAGGTTTTGCGCGTTGTTGAAGCTGAGGGTAAATATAATCCGTCGTCAGAGACAATGACGCAGTTCGGCTTCTCGGTTATTCGTGACGGACAAGACTTCCGCACAAACTACGGCACAAAAGGTCAAGATTTCAGACGCAATTTCTGGATGTATTTTGGATATAACGGCGGTCATGGTCACAAAGACACATTGAATCTCGGTATGGATGCATACGGCTATAACTTTATGCCTGACCTCGGTTATCCGGAAACAACCGGTACTCAACCTAACCGTCTTCAGTGGATTTCAACAACGCTCTCGCATAACACTGTAGTCGTCGATGAGGAAGGACAGGTAAATTCAGATAAGCGCGGAACACCTATGCATTTTGATGACACAGATATAGTAAAGCTTATGGATGTGGATGCAAAAGAGGTTTATCCGCAAACGGACATTTACCGTCGCAGTGTTGTTATGATTAAGATAGACGATCAGTCATCTTACGGCATTGATTTCTTCCGCATCAAGGGTGGAGACAAGCATGAGTACAGTCTCCACACAACTTCGGACGAAGTGTTCGAGATAAGCGGCCTCGGTACCGTTGAAAAACAAACAGACGAAAACGGAAATTATGTCGGAACATTAGCATCACC
>JAFQVE010000173.1 GCA_017408185.1 Oscillospiraceae bacterium
CCCGCCCCGGCTTTTTCGGCAGCCGTGTAAAAATTTGTGCCGATATATAATTGCGGATGTGGCGGAATCGGCAGACGCGCTGGATTCAGGTTCCAGTGGTGGCAACACCTTGTGGGTTCAAGTCCCATCATCCGCACCAGATGGCGCAAATTTGAACATAAAACAACGGCTTCGATTCTTCAAGAAGGTCGTTGCAGTAGTGATCAAAATAGCGCAATAACGAGAAAAAGACCCGAAGGTTTAAAACCTCCGGGTCTTTTTTGTTATCAGTTTTTCGCTACAGATTGCGTCTTATTTTTCTTTATTGTAGAAGTGGCTTTTTTATCCTCACCGATTTTGGAAGTATAATCAAGGGAAATCCAGCCCGCTCCGCTTTTCAGCTTGCCCCACTTTGAGGCGCCTTTTCCGTTTGCTTCTTCGACGATGGTGTATGCACCGCCGTTTTTGATTTTGCCAGCCACCTTGTAATTTGTTCCTGGACCGCTGCGGATATTCAGCAGGGTCGCATTAATTCTTACGATGTATGACTGGAATCCAGACACCGGAGGCTTTACTTCGGGTTTACCCTTTCCGAGCTCCGCAGCGACATCCCTGCGGAAGTCGTCCATTGTAAGACCGTGCTTTTTCCACCAGTGCATAACATCAGCGTGGTTGCTGGCGATTCCTCGCTTGGCTCCTTCGCTGTGGCAGATAATAACGCCGTCTTTTGTGGGATCGAGATTAAACTCTTTGCAAAGGTATGCGAAAAGCTCGACCGCCTCACGATAAACCTTCTTCAGATATGCGAAATCGTTTGTGTCGTCCTCGCAAATCTCGACGCCAATATACCCATTATTTGCAGTACCGCCGGCGTGCCACGCGACCATATCCCAAGGGAGTGTCTGATAAGTTCCTATGCTACCGTCTTTCAGTTTACCGATGAATCCGTGAGCACAGACCTGACGTCCTCCGCATGTAGCGCATCTGCCGTTCTTTTTAACATAGGTGTGCGGACCAACGTCTTTACCATCCGGATGATAAATGTTCCAGTGGTTGCCGTATTTGTTGACGCCGAGCTTGCCGTCGTCCGGACCGACATACCTTTTCAAGTTGGGGTTATTGGCGGCCGTGCTGTGAAGCATAAGACCGATAACTTTCATTTTTTTACCTGCTTGATAACATGCGTTTTTTGTTAAAAGTTGCGTATTAAGATTCATAATTTCCCTCCTTACTTGCAAATATTAAAAAAAGGCGAGCCAGTATCGGCCCGCCTTTTTCTGTAAATATCAGTGAATAATGCCCTCTGTTTTTAGCTGCTTAACCGCTGCCTCAATAGCATTATTTATACTCTCTTCATCAAAAGTCAGACCTTTGGAGTTCAGAAACTCAATAACATGAGCCTTTTTTTCTTCTCCTCGACCAACACCGAGATATATCTGCTCGGCGGCCTGCACGGCGATTTTTGCCCATTCGACAAGTTCCTGGCGCTGTGCTGTGGTGGTTTTGCTTTTGATCCACGGAACCAGCACGACGCTGATTACAGTTGCGATCAGAAGTATGATTGCTTCGATAATTGGGGTGATATCAATATTGTTCATCCTTGTGCCTCCTCGTTGTTGTCAGTTTGGTTTATTGTGTATTCTAATGGGTTTCCATCCTCATCAAGGTGATGACGATTTCTCGAAATCTTCTCTCCGAGGCTTTTGGCGGCGTATGTTATAAGATAACCGATACATCCGGTGAAGATGGAGGTTGTCATATCACTTACCGGATCCAGCTCAAGAAAGGCCAGAGTGTATGATGTGAGCACAGAACCGGTCGCCAGTGTGCCTGCCCAGTAGGCCAGCTTCTTGCTGGTTCCGGTCTTTTTCTTCGAGGTTGCCTTTATTGTTTGCGGTGGCTTTTCACCACAATCTTTTTTTGCTTTGTGCGCATGGATGTGTTTTTTCGCTTTTTTCATAAGCTCACTCCTTACTCAAGGATTGCCTGGATCCCTTTCGCGGTAAGAAATTCCTTTTGTGAGTGTTTAACCTTTGCGGCATATTCCAGCGCAGCATGCATGTCCCCGTTGCAATGAGCATCGGGGATTCTCTGCACTGCTTTGGCGGTTGCTTCTGACAAAGCTAATGCCGCATTACTGGTCTGAATCATGCTTACCATAAGTTCTTCGCGAGCTTTTTCGCGCTCACGTCTTTCGTTTTCAGTTCTCTTAATTCTTCGTTCAAGATTCCAGAAGAAAAAAGCTGTGAGCGCTGTAGGAATTCCAAGCAGGATAAGAATGTGTTCGATGTCAACTTGTATCATAAAAATCCCCCCTTAAGCGAAGTTTGCGCCAACGGACTGGATATAACAAGTTTCGGTCGCGGTTCCTCTGGCGAGCTTGACCTTAACTTTCACACCCCAAGTGCTGGCTGTTTTTACAGTGTTTTCAAAGTAATACTTCTCGCCATAAATAGCGTTCTGTGTTACGTCCTCCCATGTGGGTGCTTCGTCGTTGCCGTTGTTGCACATCCATACGTTGAGCACGCAGCCTGCAGGGAAGTGACCAACGATGTTGACGAGAGCCCTTGTCGGCATGGCGCTCGTTTCGACTGCCACGTTTTTTACAAACTCAATGGTATCGACATTTTTTGTGAAAGTCTTTGTGCGGACGGCGACTCCACCTTCGGCATCGGTTGCCGTAATCTCGAAGGTATGCTGGCCGTTAACAACGTTTCTCCATGCGTCGGCGGTGAATGTCACAGTATTATCGGTGTCGAGCGTGACGGCATATTCTTTGATGATTTTACCGTCGAACTTTTCCACAACGTTGACTGCGTCCGTATCGGCGTCGCTTACCGCATAAGTGAAGCTCGGAGGGGTTACAACGAAGGTTCCGAGATCTTCATCTTCTCCGCTGATTACCGGAGCACGGTTTTTTATAAGAGTTATGGGCGAGCTGGTAACATAGGAGGACGAAGCGTTATCGGTATCGTATGCTTTGACACGATACTGCACCGTGTCAACACCATGCAGAACCGGCACATCATAGCTACGTCCGGGTCCGGTGTAAACAGTCTCCCATGCGTTTGAGTTGACTTTCTGTTCGAGAACATAACCAGCAAGGTTGCCATCTTCGTCGGTGGATAAACCCCATGATACGTTGGCGTTTTCCCCTTCATATATTTTCTCCGGTACATTAAGGAAACTTGGAGAAGAAGGCGCTCTGTTGTAAATTACTGTGTAGCAGCCAGAAGAATCCGCATTATCCGATGCCAAAAGATCCGCAGAAAGATTACAAACAGGACGCAAACCTACGTAATTTGTGTTAGCGAGTGCAGGATATGAAGTTTTATCGTATTTAACTAAGTTGACCCACACTCCATCTGTAGTTCCATAAAAATCTCGGAGCCAATAATCGTGAGTGTCATTTTCAATTAACTCCCGTTCAGTAGCATCCGGGTTGTTTGAAATACTGCTTGCAGTTAATGTTGCAACAACATTCAAGCCATTTTCAAATAATTTCAAAAGGCTGCTGTTCGGATCGGTGCCGAATCCTACTTCTGCGTTAGATAAAAGAAACATTTTATCAACGCAGGTATCATATCCACCACCATCGAGACTGCTTTTAGACACCTTAAAAGTTGTATCAAGCAGTGCGCTTCTTTCCTCTACAGTAAACGCGTTCAAAAAACCAGCGTCTTTTTTATAAGTTGGTGGGGTATCGGTGCTATGCTGCGCGGTGTACCATGATTCTTTGGCTGCTGCGCTGTTAAGCCATTGCCTTATGTTAGAAAAAGCATATCTGTGGTCACCATATAGATCGCGATTTCCCACAGTCGAATAAGGTTCTTTTTCGTCAAAACATAAGCATTTTATGATTTGATCTGATACAAGGGTTACACTGTTATCCGGATAACCAGCGTGATTTTTGTCTGCAACCTTCCAAACAATGCGCTCGCCATATAGAGTGCCGAATTTAATCTTTGCACCGATGGGGAGGGCGCTTAACTTTTGTGCCATATCCGTTCTCCTTTCAAGAATTTTGTTAAAAGCCCCATACCATCACGGCACGGGGCTCTGCTTATCCTTCGAGATATACATTGTTTACTGTATATCCGTTTACACCGTCGCTGCTGAATTTGATGTCAAAGGCACCTTTGAGGTCATTGATGTCAACGGAATACTCTCCTGCGGCGGTTATTTCCACGGATTTACTTCCAACGGACACGGAACCACCAGCAGTATAGCTTGCAACAGTAAATTTCAATTTTTTATACTTTGTGAAATCGTATGATCCGATGGTTATATAACCGGAAACATTTCTGTATTCGGATTCAAGTGTATTTACAACCGTTATTGTAAAGCCAGTACTTGTTCGAGAAGTAATGCTTATGGATAACCCCGTAAGATTTCCGTTATACAACTCGTTTTTTACATAGTCCAACGCCTCTGTCTCGGTATAAACAGAGTAACTAAACCTTAATTCACGTGTGCGATCGTTTTTCACCCTTCCACCGACGACCCTTATATACGAACCGGAATATATTTCAGAATAAGAATTCCCACATACTTCGCCAGCTCTTAAATCAGTATCAAAAATCATAAAATTCTTGATTCTGGCAAGGCTCAATAACAGTCTGCGTCTTTCGATCATACTCATATCAAGCACTCCAGTTCTTCCAGATTATGAATTTTCCTCCGTTATGAGGCCAGAGAGAAAATTCCCATTTCTGGTTCGCTGCAGCCTCGGCAATATCATCACCAGCGGTTGCTGTAATATTCTTAATTACAGGAGTCGAGATAGACGATCCGAAAGTGACAAAGCCGTGAGCATTAACCGCAGGGCAGTCCAGCGTAAGGCTTCTAACGTTTGTGAAGGAGTATTCTCTGTTTTCCTCAAGGGTAACAGAAATCGCTCCAGTCTTGGTAATAACCGGATCTTTTTTGATGGTTACCGGAATATCAACATCCGCACTACCATCGAATGTAGTGGACCCGCTCACGTCACCGCTCAAAGAGATTTTTCTCGCATGTAAAAGTTTCGTGGCGATAATGTCAACAAGTCCGCTTTTTAATATTTCAAGCAGCTGCTTGTAAGAAACTCCTGGAGAGTTAACAAAACCTCTCATTTTCTCCACGCTCCATTCTTTTTCATAATTTAAGCCCCCAGCTGGGGGCTTGTTCCATTCTTTCTTTTTCTTAAACCCTCCGGAGAGGGTTTATTTGTTATCCAAATCCTTATATACGTTTGCCTTGCTTTCAAGCCATTCAAAAACGTCTTTCGGTTCTTCATTCTTGCAGCAGGCAAGTCCCCATTCCATGAGGAACTCGCCCATTGTGTCAACGTCCATCTGCCGGATCGTATCATGCCATGTGCCGGGATCTTCAATATAATCAAGCTGTGCTCCGCAGTAAGGACATTCCGAAAGCTCAAAATGTTCTGCCGCAATTCGGAATGCCTTGTTCTGCATCCAGACGAGGATAACCGCAACCCCCAAAGCAATAAAAGCTTCCTTTATAAGGAACTCCTCCGGCCTTTCTGCGTAAACGTAAAAGAAGTAAATAAAACCCGCCATGCCTATTGCCTCAAAGGTCGATTTAATCGTTTTAAGAAGCTTCAAGAATATCGCTCCTTTCGGTTAAATGCAGAAGCCAAAAATCAGTTCGTGGTATGCGGTTACTCCTGCTTTTTCAACAGTTGTTCCATTTTTATAGCAAATACCAAGATAATCTGCGCTGGAACCTGTGTTTTTAACTTTGGTATTCCAATCTCGAAGCCAGTAGCTATAATATGCCGTTCCTCCGCCCTGTTTTTTATGTTTTATTGCATCAGGATTTTGCAAGTAATAAGCATAAGTTTCTCCAAGATTTACAACTCCGGTTTGAGAATCGGCGCCTGTCATTACATTGATTTCCGAAGCAGATAAGGAAAAGCCTTTCGAATATGTGGTTGAATTAATTGTTTCTGCACCTTGGGAGTTATACAACTTTGTAACAGGCTTTATAATTGATGTTAGTTCAGCCGGAAAGCCGGAATTGCAAATAGTTGACATTTGCGAGTTCTGTTCACTTCGCGCGTAGGTGCTACCTCTAACTGTTTTTGTCGCAATGGTCAGTCCTGCTTTTCCGCTTCCGTCAGCAAGGTCATCGTGATTAAAACCAATTATTTCAAAAGTAAGCGTTTTTCCCGAACCGATACTTATTGTTCTGCTGTCACCCAACTTAAAGTATTGTTCAGCTTCTCCTGCTTCGGATATTCTCGCAATATCCGCCCAAGTGCCTTTTGCAAAAGTAATAGTTTCTGTCCATAATGCCGTATAACTTGCGTCAGCCTTAACTGTTGTAAGTTGCGGAGACCAACCATTAAAGAAAAAGCCTTCTTTTTCCGCTTTATAACTCGGCATAGTTCCGTAAGCAAGGCTTTCCGTTTTAAGAACCGTTGTTCCGTCGCTGTCATAATAAGTGATAGTATAATAACGAAGAACCGCCGCAAAGTTTGCATAGACGGTTTTATCCGCTTTTACAGCTTTAAGAATGTTGCTGTCAAGTGCTCCATTCGGAGAAGCAGACCAACCTGCGTGAGTATAAGCATACTGTGCTGTGCTTTCCTTTTCGGGTTCTGCTATAAGTCCACGAATAACAGGATCGGCGCAATCGTCCCCGTCCGCAACAGGTCTTTTGTAAAGTTCGGTTGTTCCGTCCTCACTCATAAAGGTGACAAAGTGAACACCCTCAACAGAACCGCCAGAAGAGCCGCCGGAATGTGTTCCAACAATTCCTGCAATGTCAACACCTTCTGCGATATTTTCCGCAACAAGGTTTGTAGGTTTCTGAATTACCGCAGATTTAACCGCCTGGCCATCTGGTACCTCAACAAACTGATTTCCATTTGAAAAGTCAACCGGAATCGACACATTTTCAAGAAGTTCGATTTTTGTTCCGTTTCCTGCCGCTTTCTTTCCCGCTTCAACTCCCATTACATAAGAAATTATATCCA
Source organism: Oscillospiraceae bacterium (assembly GCA_017408185.1). Next base: position 6,959 of record JAFQVE010000173.1, read on the forward strand.
TTGATTATGCCTCCTCTGTAAAGTCATCCCAGTCGCCGCTGGCATTCACCATAAAGATTTTGCCGCCTTTTGCAACGAGTGCGGTACTTCCCGGACAGCACTTCGGAAGATCTTTTTTATCTTCCACTCTGTCAAGAATAAAGTGTTTCTGAATTATTTTTTTGCAAGTGCGTTTTGTTTCAACACAAATATAGGCCATAAAGTCACTCCATTCTTTTTTATTACCAAATCAGCACGGTTTTGTTTCCGTCGCTGCCGATGATTTTTGTTACCTTACCATCATTATCGAAAGTAAGGTTATGAGTAAGAGTTGAACCGTCCGAGAAAGTTTCAACAATTACGCCGTTATCATATCTGGAAAGGTCAACGGCTGTTACAAACTTTTCTTCCGGAATATCTTCCACCCTTGCAAGCTGTACCGAGGAAAAGTCCCAAGTGTTATTTTCCAAATCACCTGCAATACTTGCATTTAAAAGCATACCGTTAAATTCAAAAGTTACGGAGGCCGCAATAATGCCCGCGATTGTTGCAAGGGTAAAGTTTGCAAAGAAAATAATTCCGTATGTGCTATCCGTGTGACTTAAAAGAATTGTTTTCCCTTCGGTCATTGCGTTTGCAACATCGGTCGGGGTTGTATCGGAAGTGTTTCCGGTGAACATTTCTGCAACCGGAGAGCCGCCGGAACCGCCGCCGCCTGCCATAATAGTGTCATCAATAAGATAACAAGTACCTTTTATTGCGGTTTCCGGTCTTTCAGTACATTTAAGCCGAGCATATCCATCATAGCTTACGATCGTAGGGCAAAGGCCACAACAGCAGGCTTTTTCAAGACATTCATCGGATAAAACCATAAGAAGCAGAATATCCTCTGAAATATCTTTGTCGCTGAAATCGTAATAAAGTTTATACTCATCTTCGGAGTTGCTGTTTTCTTTCCACTGGCTGGCTGAAATAGAAAAATCAACGATTTTTTTAATACCGCCGGCGCCTTGCGGACCACGGATATTTGCAATCGGAACTTCCGGCATATCCTCGCGAACAGGAGTCCATGATAGATTGCCTTCCTCATCTATCAGCGGAGTGTAATACGCACCCTGCGAATAATAACGTACAGACTCGCCATTCTCGCCAAGCACGTCGATACTGGCCACTCTGTTCCAGAGCATACCGTTGACAATAATATCTTGTGGCATACTTTACACACTCCTTTCTTTTAGCATTCAAGACGCTGCAGATCGATATTCCAAACACCGGAGGTCAAGGTAATATCGTTTATATCTGCAAAAGTAATCAAAATGGGGTTATCTGTAATCTGGCCATAAACCGCATCCCACAACGTTGCCACCTTGCTGGTATTCATTGTGATGAGTTTTGTGAGTTCAACTACAGCCTTTCGGGCTTCTTCTGCGACGGCTGTTGCCTGTTCTGCAATAGCCATCGCTCTGTTCGCAGTTTCCTGTGCGGTGACAACAAAGGAATGATAAAAGTCAAAATCCTCCTTTGTAGCATTTGCAGCACTTCGTATATAGGCCGTTACGTTTGTGGCGACGCCGATCATCGTGATAATATCGATGGTTTTTTCGATTATCGTTGCTCCACCGGTCGGAGGAATCCATTCTGCAGCTTCTCCGCAGTTTCCGTAACAATAAAGAACCTCACCGATGTCCGGATCCTCCGCATAAAGACCCAGTTCACGGTAATAAAAGCCGTCGTTCAAGTCTTTATTCGAGAAAATACCTCCGATGATTGCGGTACCATCGTTATTGACTTTTAATTTTGTGATTTCAATTGAAACTTGAGGGCTGACCACTCCGGAAAGATTACGCGGCGTCTGCTCACTTTCCAGAAAACCGTCACCGAGGACGATTCTGGTGTACTTAATAGGAGCGCCTCCCGCACCTTTCGCAACAAGGAGCAAGCCCGCAGATGTTATGTCGTTATAAATAAAAGCTGCCATTTGCTATTCTCCTATATCTTAAAAAAAGTTGACAGTATTTGCGTAAGTGTCCTCGTGTTTCTCCATAGCAACACCGGTTCTGACATAAAGCGTGGTGTTTTCCTGCCAGATACCAGTTTCCGGACCGATGACGTGGGTTTCTTCCGTATATTCGCTCATAGCAAACCCAGCATATAAATGCATCTCACCGGTAAGGCTGATTAAAATTGAATCAAGCCACGAGCTGCGCCTTTTTACAACACCGAGCAGCTTCAAAAATAGCTGCAGATTATTGTTGACGAGCTCCGGATTTGCACTTAATACTTTGAAATGGTGGGGCTCACCGCCGTATTCAAACCATTCTCGAACCTCACCGGATCCAAAATAGCTTGTTACGATCTGCTCCACAGCATAGCTGGTCCCCAGCTTTGAATAAACAAGGTCGCTGTTACGAATGACGGTTCTTTTGGTTTCAATAGAAGCAGTGCTGTCATACCACTGAATATTGAGTTCCCAGGCCATTTCGTCGAGCTCTGCTTCATTAAGCTGGTCGAGTTTATCCCAACGGCTCAAAAGGTTGAGCTTTGCGTTTATAGCCTTTGTTACTTCATCAGAACCAGCCGAAAGACCCTGGACGCTGCCATCATCGCGCATCCACGCAGGGAGGAGTTTAAGGATCTCAACGTCCTGTAACTTCATTTACACCACCCCCGTCATGCTCACGTGGCTGACTGTCAGATTTCCGCTGAATTTTGCAACTTCGGTGTCTGCGATAGGTATGTGCGTCGGCTGAACAACGTCAACTCTTATCGCACCGGTGAGGTTTTCACCCCAGTGCGGGCAGAGTATCATCTTACGAAGCTGGTCGGGGTTAATATCACGGCCGAGCGCCTCTGTCTGCCATTCGTTATAGCGCATAATTGCGCCGTTGGCACCTTCCACGTTTGCCACAACTTCGGACTCTGTCGAGGGAGTGGTGTAATAAACCAGCTCAATATCATAGCTCACAGTTTTGGGAGCATCGACACTCACTTTGTCTGTTAAGGGTCGTATATCCTTGGCGTTTACAACGTCGAGGATCTTCTGAAGCATAGCCTCGTCCGGAACTTGCCCATCTTTGAGAAGTGGCACGATTTTCACGCAGCCCTCAAGGGTTCTGTCGTATTCAATAAAAACACTTTCAGCGTTTGCCAAAGAACCCATGAGGTTTATGGTAATTAAGCTGTTGTTTTCTTTGTATGTGTAGTCAGTACCAAAGAGTGCTCTTTCTGCATTTTCGTCAGCTCTGACGACCAGAGTGTATTCATTAAAGTTTCCTCCGATAAATACATGACCATCATATACCGGCACAGTTTCCGCAACATGCTCACTTTCGCTGACGGCTTTGACATCCATAATGGAACTGTCAGCCGTCAAGGCCCAGTAAATATAAGCAGTTTCCGGACCGGCTGTCGATTTCTTTGCAGGAGCCAGACGAATACGCTCACGGAAACGATCGTCGCCTTCGGTGGTGTAAGGTTCTCCGTCGTCGCCGCCGGTGGACTCTTTAACATTGGTTACTTTTTCGATATAAGGAATCAAATCGACGAGAACATTAATCGTTCCCGGAGTGTAACCGTTGTAAGATTCCCCGGCATTTATAGCTGATGCCGGTACGTCCACCGAATACGCACCTGCTTGAAGGACGGCAATATTATCCGTTACGAAATACACGTTGCCGTCCGGGGTAACCTTCGTCCATTTCGGAATGATTGTATTTGTTTCTCGAGGCGTGCTCAAGGAGAAGCGCATCGTCATTGAAGCCTTGTTGCCTTCAAGGCGTTTAACTCCAAGACGTTCTCCGATGGCATCTAAAACTTCGCCGCGAGCATAACGTAGGAGCGTTTGACGCCCAACGTCATTGAGCTTGTTATACAGCGACACAAACACAGCCACAAGAGCCTCGCCATATATCCTGCGCTCATCACCGGGATAGAGAGGCTCTCCGGTGCCTTTTTCAAGGGCCGTGATTATGGTGTTATAAATGGTCGTTGCATCAACAGTGGTGAGGTGGATTTCCTCGCCATAAATATTGGTTGCTTCTGTGCTCATGGTTTCCACCCCCTGTTAATTGTTTATGTTGTCGATATCAACAGACATCTGGTAACCGCCGACTTCTGCGGCCAATGCCTTCAAATCGACATCGCCGAGATCCACACGCGGCTCATAAGTTTCCAAAACAAACTCGACGTCTGCCTTGAGCTCCGGACCCGCAATTTCGCTCGGCTGATCTATTAACTTACGGTCGATCCCTTTGATGCGCTCATAAGGAACCTCACCGCGTATTGTTTTCAAAAGATTCTGTACGCAAATCTGTGGCGCTCCGTTGCCGGTTGCTTTCATGGGATCACCTCTCTTTAATTAAGTAATAGCTGTGTATTATTTGGTTTTTTTGCAGCCTTTTTACTTGTGGATGCCCCAACATCTAAAGCACTGAGGCGTTTTCCGGTACCGGTAGAACCGGTTGTTCCGCTTGATTTTGCTTTTTTACTGCTGGCTTCTTCCGCGTATTCCGTCAAGGTAATGGAAATCTTACCTTTAACGATTCTTCCGAAGTCATCGAGTATGGTATCACCCAGGCTGACCGCAGTGAGTTGGAGATTAGGCGGGCCGAAACGTCTGCCCGCAAGATAGAAGGGGGCATAATTTCCGACTTGAGCCGTCCAGCTTTCATATTCACTACGGACATCACTCCCGGCGACTGCAGCGAGGTCAAAATCAAAATTGAAAGTCTGCAATTTGAGGGCTTTTGTGTTTGTTGCAGGGGAACCGGCTTTATCGTCGCTGTTTTCGGTATCAAGCTCAACGCTTGCGGATATTCCGTTTAAAACTGCGACTCTTCGGCTGGAAACTTCCCATGTTTTCAAGCCCCATTTTGCCATTATGGCCATGCATTCCTCGCCTCCTTATTTTGGAGTCGTTGTCGTACCTCCAGAAGATTCGGAGTGCGTGTGATTTTTCAGACTGATATTTTCAGCCTTCACATCGCCATTCAAGACATCGACTTTTCCTTTTTTTACGCTTATATCACCAAGAACGGTGCCGCTCCATTCACCATCCATTCTGGTAATAATGGAGCCGGTGCCATCTTCAAAAACAGCATAGATAACCTCGGTTCCGGGTGCCAGATTGCCCATCTCTCCGCGAAGGTACCACGGAATTGTAAGCGGTCGAGTAACCGCTCCGTCCGCGGTGCTGGGAAGAACACGGGCTCTTGTCGGATCACCGTTTCTGTCCGACGCTCCTTCAATAGAAGAAATCGTGCCCTTTTGTATCATTTGGTTATTGCTGTTCATTTAATACCCCTCCAGAGGTTTACGGAGATAAACTTTACTCCGTGTTTTTACATAATCGTGACGGATCCGGCTAATGAAAGCCGGACCATCCCACGATTTTACACCCTCGGTTGTCAGAGTTATTATGGAGCCTGCTGCGTAATTACGCAGTAATGACCCTGTCCAGAGGGTTCCGACCGTTGCCTCTTTGTTGGCATCTCGTAAAAGCCCTTTTGCAAAGCGATCTGCTTCTGCCTGGTTACTCATAGGAATAGGAATAACCTTTCGCAGGACTTTATCGCCCCCGGAGGGAGCCGAGAAGTGGCCGGTAAGACCGCCGTTGACAACTTCTGCAGAGTCAAAAGCACTGTTGCCTTCATCTCTGTATTCAAAGTCGCTGGCAGGCGTAATGGTTATGGAATCAGTCGGCGACTGGCCTTCCATGTACGCCTGGTCATAAACCACCAGTTTGCCGTCATATACTAAAAACGCCGCTCCCTCAAGGGAACAGCGAATCTGCAGGAAGGCAAAGTCGGGAAGGTTATTCTGCTCGACGTATTCGTAGGTCTGGTCCGTAATTCCATAGGTTTCAAGCGTAAGGCCGTGTCTGTCCGCGATTTCCTGCGCAAGCTGTAAAAACTTGACCTTTTCCCACGACTTACTCCGTTTATCTTTTACGGACTGCGGCATGGAATAGGCTCGCAGAGTAATCATTCCAGACTCCGGAACAACGCTCTCAATAAACATTTTTCCGGTTTTTGCGGCTCCATCTTCAATGGCGATTATGTCACCTTTCTGGGGATTCCAAACATCCCACAGTTGCCGGGTATCGTTGAGCTTGAGAAGCAGCTCATCGCTCTGTTTTTCGGCGTACATATCATGGAAACAGCGATGGACGCTTATTTCCGGGTATATATCGACGCCTTCATACAAAACCTTCACAAGCTCACCTCCTCCACGGCGGCAGAGAATCGGGAGTGGTTACAGTTTCAACTGTCGGAATCTGTATTTCCTCGCCACCATCAAAAATAAGAGTGTCGCAAAAATCCAAGTTTGCGGCAATTATTGTGCTTGCCATTCTTTCTTCGTTGTAAGCTGCCAGGGCTATACTGTCGAATGTATCGCCGCCTTGAGCGATATATTTAATATAGCCTGTTATCCGCTGTGACATAAGTGCCGCCCTCCCTTCGGTTGAGTGCTTCGAGTACAAAGTCGATGAACTCCGGCTCGAGCTCCTTCAATTTACGAATCAGAGCGTCCTCGTCCGTGTCACCCTCGATCTTGATCTGCGGGGAGAAAGAAAGACCGCTCAAATCATAGACGACGGAAGTGCCGGTGTTACCACTCATCAGCTCGTAATCGCTCTCCGTAGAAGCACCGAGCATACGTCCGGCTCTGGCCCAGTATGCAAGGTTCTCGCTTCGATATGCCGGGTTAAAGCTGATTACTGCTTCTGTCGGATAATTCGGATCTTCACCGGCAATAGAGGGTCCACTTGTAAAACCACCGGTTGCATAACCTTCCGGAGCCTTTGCGTTTCCGGTAAAAAGGTCAACCACCCAGCCGAGTCCATCGGCCACCCAGCCGACCACGTCAGCTATCCAGCCAACGATTACGCCGAGCAAGTTTGCGATGGGACCAAGCGCATCAATGATGGGCTGGAACATCGGCAGAAGAACCGGAATCAATTTGACCACTATTGGCAAAATGCTCGATGCGATTTGAGTCAGCAACGGCAAAACAGTCGAAAGGATGCTCGCAATAGGAGGGAGAATCGCATTCACTATTTCCATGAGCGGCGGTATCAGCTGGTCTGCCAATTCCAAAAGCGGAGGCAGCAACGTGCTTATAAGTGAAAAGAGAACCGGTAAAAGTCCGGACGCCAGCTTGGTAATAAGGGGGAGGACGTCCCGCAATACTTCGCCCGCTCCGATTAAAAATTCCTCGACGAATGGCATGCACGCCTCGGTCGTTTCGGAAATTATCGGAATAATGCTCTCAAGGGAGTCTTTTATAATCGGAGCCAAATCCGTCAGGACATTTGCAATCATTGACGCCATCGGCAGGAGAGCAACTTCGCCTGTGCGCTTTATCTGCTCAAATGCGCTGCCGAGGTCGTCATATTTGACCTCGTTGATCTTGTTGAGAGCGTCTGCTCCGTCGTAAGCCGCTGTTTCTATATCCGCAAGAACGGGCAAAACACCAGCTTCAAGATCCTCGAACTGTGTTCCGAAAAGGGAAACACCGATTTGATTTTTAAGTAACGGATCTTCTATGGCGTTGAGAGCTTCTATCGTATCGAAAAACGCCGCGTTTGCACTTTCACCGCCAGCGGCGAAGGCTTTAAACATAGCATTAGCATTTAAGCCCAGGCTTTTGAATGCTTCACGGCTTGTGTCGCTGCCGTCTTTCGCTCGAATATTAAACTCTTTGACCGCGTCGCCAACCTTGTCAATGGAGAACATACCCGCATCGGCGCCGTTAATCAAACTTCCGACAAATTGATCCGCGCTCAAACCGAGTGCAGCGAATTGTCCGCTGTATTCGTTCAAAGTGTCGAGAAGGTCGCCGTTCTTGTCTGCACCATTCTGGGCTCCGGTGGCGATTAAGCCGTAAGCCTCTTCCGCGCTGATGTTGAAGTTCTTCATCAATGCGGCAGCTGTCCTTGCGCTTTCGCTTATGTCATAATCAAAGGTGTCACGCAGGGCAAAACCGGCTGCGGTTGCTTCTTCAAGAGCCTCACCGGTAAGATCTGTTACTTTTTGTGTTGCCGCCAAACCATCGGCGACGTCTTGAAAATCCTCGCCAAGTCCTTTAGCGTAAATGTCTTTTACGGTATCGCCAAGAGCTGCAAGCTCGTCACCGGTTACTCCGGTGGAGGCAGCCAGTTGGTTCATCGTACTATTCCATTCATCGCCGAGATTTGTGAGATATTTGCCAGCCTCAAAAACTGCCTTGCCGGTCGCGACTGCGATACCACCTACGGCACCGCCAACAGCCACCGCTTTCCAGTTTACCTTTTCAAGGCGGCCAGACACATCTTCTAACGCTTTTCCGAGTGATGGATCGACGGTTCCAGCAAAACTAACAACTGTTTGAAGCACTTTATTTTTGCCGGCCATTCGCATCACCTCCTCACGTGTCGACGGCCGTTAAAACGTGGGTGTGGCGCCTTGGACGCTTTTTCTTGTTCTTTTTTAGCGTCCTCAACAGCCTCACCATAATCAGTTAAAAAGTCTGTTAAGCGCTGACTTTCTATTTCTCGGACTGAGGTGTGGAAGACTCGGGCGTAGTTTCGGACTGCTCGCCGGAGCTGTTTTCCTCGGAGTGTTCCTCCGACCGAGAAGTAGTAAAATTTCTGCCGATCCTCATAAGGGCCATAACGTCAGAACCGCTGATGCGTTCAAGGTCGCTGACGTCGATTTCGGGGTTTACCGCAATAATGGCCATCATGCCGAGGTAGAGGTGCATGGAATAGTCCATTTCTGCAGCACCGGCAAGACCTCCGGCCTTTGCCGTGGTAGCTTTCAGCTTTCTGGCTTCTGCTTCGGCAAAGAGTGCGACAGTAATTTCGTTTGTGTCATAAGACAGCTCTTTCAGCTTTTTACCGTTCACCGTAAGGGGTGTGCCAAGTATCAGCTTCTCCATTTTATTTTTGCCTCCTTTTATTTAAAAAAAGAAACGTCACTCTTTACAAAGTGACGTTTCTATATCACAGCAAGCTGCGAATGTTTTTACAGTAATCAACTCCGTCAATGCGGAGGATCTGGTTTAACTGGTCGATGAGCCAGTATTCCTCTCCGTCAACAAAGAGCTGATAACGGGTTACTGCAAAAGTAATCTCGCTTTCGCTCATGTTTCCGGGATCTACACCCAGACCGGGGATAGATTTGGGAATAACGCGAAGAAAAGCCTTGAGGCCCACCACTTTGGAGGAACCATCAGAGGTTTTAACGTCTTTTACCCATCTGAATTCGAGGGTTTTACTCTCGAGTTTTACGAGTTTGCGAAGGCCTTTATCAGTGCCGATTTTGGTAATAGAAGCCTCCATAGCTTCTATCTGTCCGGGCATAGGCATTGACATGGTACCCATCGCTTTGAGATCTGCGGTTGCCAGGTTTACTGCCGGAAGGTTAATCGCGACATCTTTCGCCACAAGTGCCCCGTCACAGTACACGGTATCGGCAAGGTTAGCACCATCAAGGTCAAGCCACATTATTTATCGCCTCCTTCGTAGTAAACAGAGAATCCTGCGTCGGTATATGCGACATATACGCTGGCACTCTTGAGAGGCGGGGTGGGAGTAGCGGCAATATCCCAGCGGAAATCGCCGTTCATAACATCGTTGATGCTGTTTTCGGATTCAAGGAACACGATTACAGGATCGCCGATGAGCGCACCCATGCTCACATAACCGTCGAGTTTTTCCTGCTCACGGTTAATAATCTGGTCTTTCAGCGCTCTGGTCATAGGCTCGTCGATTTTCGGACTCCATTCACGCTGGAATCCGTTGGTGATATGCATGAGCATACGCATGGAAACATCGAAAATCGCGCGAGGATCTACCTCTGCGCCATAGGTATATGCTGCAGTATGGTCGCCCCACAGTACCCATTCACCAGCCCAGGCCACGACGGTGCTGATACCCTTCTGGGTGAGTTCTTTACCGGTCTGCTGGTCAAAGCCTCTATTGGTAGAGTTGGCGCCAAAATACTGCTTGATTACCGGGACAGCTTTGTTACCGCAAGTTTCCATCGGCACGCTGTTGTGGCTAAAATCAGCTCTCATAAGCTCAACAGCCGCAAGGGTGCTCAAATGATAAACATTGCCAAGGTTGTCAGTTGCCTGCGGCCAGAATACTTTGGAGCGCTCGCTGGTAAATGCGTTGTCCTGTTTCCATTCGACAGCCTTTTCGATAGTATCGATCGCCGCTGCGGTCTTATCATCGACAAGCGGGAGGTCTGCGAGAACAAATGCATCCCAGTGACCGTTGATTTTCTGGCTTGCGGTAATCATTGCGTTATATACAGCAGGAATATGGCTCCAGCCGGGTGCTGCAATAAGGTTGGTTACTGCAAACTGCTCCGGATAGAGCAGGGAAATAGCACTGATGCCGCTGTATTCGCCTGCGGAAGTAACACCACCGACGATATCCTCCTCTTTAATGAGGGAATCGTCAACCTCGTTGTAGGTTGCGGTGAGAGTACCGGTAAGCGGTGCGTTTTTATCAACGCTGTTGATTATAACGGTTCCTTTGGTGAAGTTATAATCAACGGAATAATTGACGCCTTCTTCATAATCGCCGCCTGCAGCTTTGGCAATTTTAAGAGTGTCGAGAATGATAGTTTCACTGGCAAATTCAGCACGACCGCCGGCAAATCCCAGAGTTTTGGTTGTTTCAGCGCTCTTACGATGGGTGGCCGGGTCGAGTACGTTAATAACGTAAATCGGGCCAATATTGCCAATGGCATTGTTGAAATGTGCGTTCACGACTTCGCAAAGAGTGAAAACGCCCCAGTCTTTTGCAAAACCGAGCTTTCTCTGTGCATCTATCATGTTATTCAGTTTAACCGGCTCATTAATGATGCCGGCTTCGCCGAAGTTACGCACAAGGTTGACGGGTGCGGTGCCGATATATACCGGTGTAGTACCCGCCTGCACGGCGTTCTGTGCCACAGTATTGTTGATGTGACCATAAGCGCCGTAAAGGTATTCATTCGCCATGTATTTTTCCTCCTTTGCATAAAATTAGAGCGACCACCGGCCGCCCTTAAAGCAAATGGTTATATGATCTTGGATTCCTGGTGAGAGCTTCTTCCACAGAAAACTCTGCCCATGCGAACCAGTAAGGATAAAAGTCAGCCACAGCATCTTGTTCAGTTACAGGACCGAAGTCTATGCCGTCCTCTTTTATTATGCGAAGATCGCTGATGTATTCAGCGTTCTCTATTATTCGCAAAGCCGTGTCAACAAAGTTCCAAGCGTCGCGCCAGCCTTCTCCGTTTTTCTCGAAGAAGGCTTTTGCCTCCTCATTGTACTGCTGAATATAGGCGCCGTTGCCCTCCGGTTTAAAAATATCGGGTCCATGATAACCAGGATCCCAGGCAGAAAAGAGCAGCCGGATCTTTATTCCTCTGGAACTATCGATCATCTTGTCGCTCCCGCTTACCATTTGAACACAAACGGAAGGGAGGGGAGCGGCAATTTTCGGAGGCGTTCTGTCTTTTGTAGGCACAAAAAGGGAGAAGGCCGCCGGGTTCACCAGCTTATAGGGATAGGAGGCGTCGGTGGCATTATCATCTGGAAGTTTCAATTTTACGAGCGGACATACATAGTCTGTCAGCCATTCTTTGACAACTTCTATGCTGTTAACTATTGACACGGTTGCACCTCCTATATGGTTATGTTCTGACCGAGAGCAACGGTAGCGATGCCCATATCCTCGCGCCAGTCATTGACGATATACTCACGGCCGTCAACGTTGAGCCCTTCACCCGCCGGGCGTCGAGGAGGCAGATCTTCAACTGCTGCAAAAAGCAAAATCGAAGATTCTGCCACTCCCAACTCTTGCCCCCCTTGGCGTTCTTTCAAGGTGTCATCGTCGAATATAGCCGTGATGGTTTTGCCTTCGACACGGTGTTCTTCTCCGAACATTTGAAGGTCCAGAAAAACGTTCCGGCGGTCAGCTTCTACCATCGCTTTAAAATCGAAGCCCATCAGACGGGATCCTCAACGTCGAAGCGAGGGGGCTCCTCATCATCTTCGACATATTCTTCCTTTGCAGCTTCAATGGCTGCAATAACGTCTGCCTTTTTGCGCATTGCAGAAGCGTCAACGCCATATTCGGCAGCGATGCTCTTGAGCTCTTCGAGCTTCATGCCTTCGTTATACCCCGGCATCACATTGAGCACGTGTATGGCGTCGTTTTCCGCTTGAGCATGCGTGTTTTCGTTTTGAGCATGCTCATTTCCGACATACTTTGCAATGCCTTTTTTAACAAGGCGTGCTTCAAGTTCGGGATCGAGCTGTTTGGGGCCGCTTTCGTTGGTGAGAGGGATAACTTTTCGGCCATCGTAATAACCGAAGGTTCCTGTAATAATCTGAATCATACTGTGCTCCTTTCTGCCTCAATTAGAGGACTTCTGCAACAATAAAGGGGTTCTTGTTGTTCGGAATAAGCAGCGGACGGCTGGAAAGAGTGAGGCTGCGGGTGTTACCTTCCGCATTGGAGAGGTATTTCGGAACACGTCTGCCTGCATAGGTGTGGAACTGACCGTCGCTCTGCTCGACCTGGTTGACTGCACCGTAAAGGGTACGGCCTGCACCGGGAGCGGTGAGGATGCATTTTCCGGACGGAATATAAAGCTGATCGTTGCCTGCATCGTCGGTGTAAGTTTCGTCATAGGAAATGACGTTAATGATACGTCCGTTGACATTAAGACGTGCCATAATAACTGCGCCTGCAGGAAGTTCTTCGGGTTTTACGTCGCCGAATTCATATCTGCGGAGGTCGAGAAGTTTCTGAACCTCTGCATTGTTGATGATGGCGTCTGCAACGTCGGGAGAGCATACAAGGTCAGAAGCAGCGAGGCCTTTGCCGGTAAGCTGACGAGCCATAATGCCAAGGTCTGCGATGATTTTTGCACCAGCTTCGTCCCAGCCTGCGTCGGGAGTGTACTGTGCGGGGTTTACTTCACCTTCATAGAAACGGATTTCCATTTCGTCGCCTTCTGTAACGTCGTCTGCGATGTGTTTCATTACACAGCCGTTGGTGAGCATGGTTTCTGCTGCCATAGCCTCTTCCCGTCTGGTGATGAGTTCTGCAAGTTCTTCTGCGTCTTTGAGAAGAAGAGCCTGCTGACGCTGTTCGGGAGTGAGCTGGGTGTAAAGAGCTTCACCGAAGCCACGGTGTGAAAGGTCGTCAATGGAAAGAGAGCGTTTCGGTGCGATGAAAGGCGGGGTGTATCTTTCCATGTTGTAGCCGTTACGAAGAACAGCAACGCCACCCTTGCGAGGTGCGACAAAGGGAGCGAGCTTTTTGGTTCCATCTTTGTACTCTACGAGTACGTCAGTGGTGCTGAAAATGTCGGTTGCGTCGTGAGTAGGGAAATATCTGTCACGAAGGAATCTGGAGGCAGGAGTAAGTTTCTGCACTGCCATCAGAAGAGTGTGAGTGTCGTAAAAATTAAAAGGCATGATTTTATCCTCCTTTTTTAGTATTCGATCGCGTCAGCAAGAAGAATGCCGGATTTGCGCAGTACTTCTTCGTCTGCTGCGGTGAGGGCATAACCTTCTGCAACGATCAGTTTATTGCGGGCGAAGTGTCCGCAACGGTATGCGGTAGCAACAGTCGCAGCAGTTGCATCTACGTCGTCGGTGAGAACATAGGTTGCGTTGGTTGCGGAGAGTGCAGCTTTTGCAAGGGCGAGTTCACCGCCGGGAGTGCCGGTAACAAGAGCGCCACGTTTGAGTTTTCCTGCGCCTGCGACCAGTTTTACATGTACCACATCAGCTTCGGGTACGTTAGAAACGATGAGGCCATCGTATTCTACAGCACCGAGATTTTCGTCGAGTCTTTTGCTCATGGTTTCTTCCTCCTTATTTTTTCATGGTGGAATTGTAAAGGTTTACGATAGCATCCACCTTTGCTTCATCGTCGTTTTCGCTGCCTTCTTCGCCGCCGTTATGAGCTGCGCCGACATCGGCTGCACCGGAGTTTGCGTTGTCAGCATTCATATTTGCGAGATGCTGTGCGCCAAGGGCTGCCTGTTTTTTCATAGCTGCAAATGCGAGCTGTTCAGCAGTCATAGGTTTTTCGCCGTATTTGGCGTCGCGAATCATCTGGGCATCGCCCACGCTTGCCTCGATCTCTTCGATGGCCTGAAGGCGGGCGCGTTCCTCTGCAATCGCGTTGGTTCGAGCCGTCTCGGCTGCTTCATGCTCGATCTGAGCAATAATCTCACCGTGCTGCGCTCTAAGTTCTTCTGCGGTCATGGGTTTTTCCTCCCTCGTTTTACCGCCCTCAACAGACGGTTTATTTTTATTTCCAGCCACCGGAGCGGCGTGGATGCTGTTATTAACCGGGATAGAGCCCGGAATGCGTTTAAATGCTCCAATATCGTGGCGAATACCAGCAACAAGGAGCACTTTTTTGTCGGCGCTCATGGACAATGCAGGACCTTCGTCCTCAATAAGAGTGTCAGCAAAACCTTTATCGACGGCCTCCTGTCCGACCATCCATGTTTCCTCGGCCATCATATTGCGGAGCTCATCAACCTTAATGCCGGTTTTTGCATGATAGATTTCTGCAATAGCTCTCTCGCTTGCGTCAAAGTCTTTCTGGAGCTTTTCGATATCCTGCATATTGTAGTAATCCATAAGAAGCCCGCTCACGCCGTGGATCATAACCATGCTGCCGGGATATACCTTGACCTCGTCACCTGCGCACATAATTACGCTGGCGGCGCTGGCAGCGATACCCTCAACGATTACAGTTTTATTTCCGGAAAGGCCTTTGATGGCATTGTGAATGGCTATGCCGGTATAAAGATCACCGCCACAGCTGTTGATTTTGATGGTAATGTTCTTTTTACCCTTCACGGTTTCCAGATCCTCAAGGAAACCTTCCGGGGTAATGAATTGGCCGGACACAGGTTCTCCAGTCCACCAGTCAACCGGTTGTCTGCGCACAATGTCGCCATAAAGCAATATTTCACCGGAATCTTCTCCGGTGCTGGCAATATTCCAGAACCTTACGACTTCACCGTCAGTCGGAGGGACAGGGCCGGCATAAAGCCTTGGTGTTTTATTATTCCTCATTGGTTTTCTCTCCTTCCTTGAGAATTTTTACGGATTCAGCGATAATCGCTTGACGAACCGCATTTGAAAGGGTGGGGTTGCCCGTGTTTCCTTGTGCTCCTTCGCCTTGTGCAACACGGAGTTTTTCGTTTTCTCTTGCGAGCTGCTCAACGTTGGAATCCCACTGGCCGCCGTTGAGTCTGATGGTTGCCTGCTCTCGGGTTGTGATACCTTCGCCAATAGCAAGAATCTCTGCGGTGATTTCCTTCGTAGGATCGAGCTGACCTTGCGAAGGTCCAATCCAGTCTGCACCGAGGTACGCGGCACGCATCGCAGGGTCGGTAAAGAATCCCGGCGCCACTATACGGCCACGTGCGACAGCTTCGGCCATCCATATTTCATAAACAGGGCGGCAGAAGTCATCAACAAACCACTCGCGGTACATCTTGAAAGATTTCCACGCCTCAAGGAGAGCCGCACGGCTTGCGCTGTACGAAGCATTGAAAGCTTTCAACAGAAGATCGGCCGGTATCTCCAAAGCTGCACCCACTTGCTCACAAATAGCACGCATGAAGTTGTTGAAGCCGGACGCAGGACGTTTCGGATCTGCAAAAGCGACATCTTCTCCGGGTGCCATGATATTGATTTGTCCGGGACCCATTTCATACTCGTTAGGATCTCTTGTTACTTCCGGCAAAGAGCTGCCCACTTCGTTGAATGGGTTTTCGCTGGGGCTTGCTTCGGTTTTGATAAAAGCTGTGAAGAACGACTCGACCAGTGCGGCGGTCAATTCGCTCTCGGTATATCTTCGGAGCTGGAGCAGCGGCTCGATTACCTGGGCAAGGTAGCTGACGCCACGGTACTGGTCCGGACGTTCACTTGACATGATGTGAAGTATATTCGGCAGCCCGGTGAGGTCACCGTAGGCTTTCACTCGCGTCCATTTTGTCGGTATAGTATCGAACTCAAGCGGGTAAGTATTGCGAATATGATATGCTTCGACCTTGCCGTCGCTGTTAACTTCGACGCCGTCATAAATCATGTTCCCATTTTTACCTTTGCCTTGTGTAGAAAGGAGAGAGGAGATAACAACATCCGAGGTCGGTGTTGAGATTCTGTCCGCTTCTACCAAATGGATGCGCATCGAATACGGCGCAATATTTGTCGGTTTATCCTGTTTTATAACCGCAAACACGTCACCGCTTACAAGCCACGACACAAGCGCAAGCTGCTGCATAGCATAAAAATTGTTTATGCCGGTTGCATCACAGGCGTTTTTGCGGTCTGCCCACAAGGAGAACTCTTTCTCTGCCTTTGCCTGCCACTCATCTGCTGCCTGCTGACTCATGCCGAGAGTTTCGCGGTCGATTCTGCTTTTAAGATGAAGCCCGACACCGATTACGTTTGTGCGGACGGTCTTAATTGCAGACGTAGCGACCGGAGCGGCCATATAAAGCATTCGAGCACGCTGTCGCAGGGTGCTGTTGTTTGCATCTATGTCCTCTTTTGCGCTGCCACTCATGGCATTAAAACCTTTTGTAGATTTTTTATGCCAGCTTGCACCGGCGTCTCCATAGCCCTTGTTTACAGGACGAATTTTTGCTTTATTGCTGATGGTGCACACCTCCTTTCAGATAAGTGACAGCGGCAGAGAGTAAAGGAGCAAAAACTCTCTGCCATCTGCCTATGAAAAAAGCCCCTTGCGGGGCTCTTTTCCGTATTTACCAGTCGCGGGGAACTACACCCACGGCTTTGCGCGGCTTCTGACCAGTAAGCTGACCCTCAAGGTTCGATACTTCAGCCTCGAGTTCTTTTATTGCCGCACGGATCTGGGCGAGGTCGGTATTGTACCTCGCAAGATTTCGCGAGCCGATACCGTAACTCTGAACGCCACCGTCCAGCATTTCGGCTTCTCGCTTATAGTAAAGGTCGAGCCTTGTTCTCTTGGAAGTAAGCTCGGCCTCGATTTGTGATTTTGTTTTCATCTTTTATATCCTCCTCACCAGCTGTCATAGACATCAACAGCTTTGCTTCTCTTGGTACGTGGATATGTCGCCGGCTTCGGTGCCGCTTCTTTTTCATCGAGCCCTTTAAGCCTGCGCTCGACCGCGTCCATATCCGGGTTTATGATTTTAAGCCCTGCCAGCGCATAGTTGCGGCAGTCAAGAGCCTCGTTTCGGTTATGTCCGGGAAGTTTTACCCACGCCCACTGATCGCCACGCTTGGTGCGTGTAAGCTCCAGCTTTTCGGAAAGCAGTCCGTTGAAAAAGTTGAGGTCATATCCGGCATCCGGGTTTCTGTTGAAATGGCAGAACTTCGGTCCGGGTTCATGCACTTTAAGATTTCCCATGATGGCCGCCTTACCGGCGTCAACACCGAGGGTATAAAGCCAGCACGTGACCTTTTTATTTTCACGAATCGGCACCTTGGAAGGAGGGGAGACGAAGGGGATTCCATCGCCGCCCTTACCTTTAATGGCAAAGACGTGTTTCACTTGTCTTTCTCTACACGCTGTATAAACCTCCTGCGTAAAATGACCACCGGAGTCCACGCATGTGATGGATATTTTCAGCCCGCGTCCGTTTTTGAAGGTATAAACGTGGTCCACAACGTCATCAAGGCGCTCCCAGACTTCCTTTGTGTCCGGTCGTCCGGGAATAACCCCTTTAACGATGCCCCACGTTTCGCCCCACTTACCGTGGCCGACGACTTCGTATTCAAGACGGTTGTCCTGCGTATCGACGCCGCACGTGAGCACGAGCACGCCATCGGGCAGCTCCACAGCGGTGCCGTCCGGACGTGTGCCGTAATCTTCGCGACGTGAGAGCATTGAATCTTCATCCTCCAAATCTCCACGGTCTTCCCATAACTGACCGAGCAGGGTATTATAAACAACCTTCAAGCGTTGAGGGTCGTCTTTTGCGTCAAGGAACTTGACCGCGATTTTCTCCCATGGCGTCCACGGGCTTGCAAAAGCGTTCAACCAGAAAGAGCGCACACCTTTGGTGTACGCTCCTGGGTTATCTGCTATCCATTTTGCTGGTTGTCTGCGGACGGTATCTTCGGGAATAAGGCAGCCACAGCCTGGGCAAACCCACGAAATACCGCTTTTGACTTTCCACATCTTTTTACCGCGGACCTTTGTGACCTCCGGCTCAAAGCGTATGTCGTCAAAAACAATCTCATGGTACTCTCCGCATTCCGGGCAGCGATGGCACCAGCGTTCTTGTGTTCCTTGGTAGAAACTTGTTTCGATATTACTTGCGCCTTTTATGGTCGGGGTGGAAACCTCGACCGCTTTGGCGTTGTAGAATGTGGCCTGTCGAGCTTCGGCCAATGCCCACGGATCACCTTCGGTGCCGGCACTCGTTGCCCAACGGTCGCGCTCGTCGCCGATGATATAACGGCAGGGAGTGGAGGCGAGGGCTGATGCACTATTTGAACCGCAGAGCGTAATCATTCCACCGGGGAAAGATTTCTGCAAGATGGTGTTTCCGCTGTCACGGCTTTTTACTTCGTGAACCTTTGATTTCAAAGGCCGCGTGTCACGTATCATAGGCGCCACACGTATGCGGCTGAATTTCTTGGCATCCTCTATCGTCGGGTGGACATAAAGCACACTGCCGGGGTCCTGGTCGATAATATAGCCGATTATATTAAGTTCAAGCTCCGATTTACCGACCTGGGACGCAGCGACCATTACTATTTTTTTAACCTTGGGGTCGGTAAAGGCTTTCATCGGTTCCTCAAGGTATGGTGTACGCTTTGTCCTCCAAGGTCCGGCTTCAGCAGAGCTTTCCGGAGAAAGGCGTCGGTACTTATCTGCCCATTCATCAACAGTTAAGTTTTCCGGCGGCTTGAAGTTTTTGAGAGCTCCAGCTATCGCCGCGTTTAATCTGGCGACGGCTGTTTTATTCTTCGTCATCGGAGAGCTCGCTCCATCCTTCTCGTTCCCTTACGCGCCGGGCGTACTCTTCGGGATCGTATTTATAAGTTGACAGCTCCTCGAGCACCTTGTAAACCTCTGAACGTATTATTTCAGAAGCCTCGGCCGGAGTGCCAACGCCAACAACGTCAACGGCCAGACGACCGGGCAACGCCATGAGCATCGCTCGAATCGTAAAGACGAGGTCTGTGGTGACGGCTTCTACATCTTCGCTGCGGTGCATTTTGCCTTCGAGCTCTTTGAGCTGGAGGGCGGCCATGTCAGCCTTGCTACGTTTCCAGTCTGCTTCGGCCGTCAATTTTCTGTCCTCGGTTTCAGCGCCTTTTTTTGAAAGCTCTCGACCGTTGACTTTGTCGCTTAAGTATTTAATATATTTCTGAATGGTTGGCAGCAAGTCGTATTGCCAAGCATTGCCCTGCTTCGTTGCATTGATAATGCCTTCCTTTGCGAGTTGCTGTACGCGGCGGTCGGTCACGCTAAACAAAGCAGCGATGGTTTTACTGTCAACGAGTTTTGCATTCGGGTTTGTATTCGCCATGACCTTGCTCCTTTCTCCTTTAACTTGCCGGTAACTTGCCGAGGGGCTCGTTCATCGAAACGAAAAGCCTCAAAAAAAGTTTTTCAAAACTACGCGGTTTTTGGGCTCGCCAGCCCCGCAGGCCTTTCGGTCGCGTCACAGTACCTATTGACAGCCCCTGTGCGCCCCTGTGCCTGCTTTTTATTTCATAGCCAAGAAGTTAATCGCCCACTTTGATATAACGCCTCTGTGGCGCTTACACGGCGACAGCTCCAAACAGGGTTAACTTGCCCGTCACTTGCCGATGGCTCGGTTGAGGTTGTGCTCAAGACGTTTTGACGTCTCGTCGTATAGTTTGTTCATTATAGCTTCGTGCGTGCGCTCGCTTGTAATCATCTGCGGCACGGATATTGTTGTGAACTTCTTGAGGTCAAGACGTCTTGTGCTCATACGCTGGAAAGGAATATAATTCGTTCCCTCGCTCTGGGTGTTGCCTGTTCCCATGAGTAT
Source organism: Oscillospiraceae bacterium (assembly GCA_017408185.1). Next base: position 26,980 of record JAFQVE010000173.1, read on the forward strand.
GTTGTGAGAGCGTTTGGAGTATGGACCGTTGGGCTTGCGTTTGCTTTTGTATCGACCGATGACTTCCTTCTTGCCCTTGAGCACTTGCATCTTCAATGTGTAGTTTCTACCATGGGGAGGAGCCTTCGGTGTCATTCCAAAGTGTACTGGCGTCAACAGCCTGCCTCTGTATGTAATGGTGAAGTCCTCAATGGTATCGCCGTGGGCAGAAATAGTTCCCGCCATTTTCTTTTCCTTTCCGGTGGGCTTTCCTCTGGAAGGGGTTATTTCAGCCTTCTTGATGTTGTAAACCTTGGTGACTTCGGCAGCGATCCAGCCAGGGGCTCTTGCCTTGACATCTTTCAGCGTGTTCTTGACAGCCACTTTTCCTGCGTTTTGTATATCGTTTATATCGCCCAGCAACTTCTCGAAGTTTTCTATCTGCAGGGTTATGTTTCCTTTTGGCATAAGTTCGCCTCCTTCCACGGTGGTGTGTTTATCGTGGAACTAATACAATGAAAAACCGCCGGGCGCTTTATGCACTCGACGGTTTGTTTTTATATATTTATTTCTCTATGATTTCTCCTGCAGGGGTAAAATAACGGCTCAATCCATCTTGCAGCGTTATTTCAAAACCTTCCTCGGTTGTTCTGAATAATGTCGGTGTTTCACCGTATGTTTCCGGCTCCTCATAATTAACCCTTTTTTTCCACGCCGTTCCAGTATCGAGGTCGATGCCCTTTACCGTCGCTGTTCCATTCCAGTCATCAGAATAAACAGCCGCGACATGCGGAGTCAATATTATTTCCTCCGTATCATCATCACCGAGTTTTCTCTGACTGATTTTTTCCGGAGTCAAAATAAACAGAGTGCCTTCTTCGGTTAAAACAAAGCCTTTTCCTTCATCGGTTACGATAACACTTCCAACGCATTCCTCTGTTTTCTTCGTTTTAAGCACTTCTGCTTTTGTGGTTAACGCGATACACTCATCGCCTGCGCTGTTATAACCAACACATACGAAGAAATTTGAAGAGGGGGAGCTCCACACATCATCGGCGTCAAACCACAGCTTATCTTTTTTATAAAAGATTTTCGGTTCGCCATTTGGATTACAATAAATCTCCCAGTCGCCATTTTTGATAACATTCGGATCCTCTTTCTTTTTTGGTTCCGTTGTTATAGCATTCCAAACAGCCTTTTTTGTCAACTCCCAGAAAAAGCCCATAATCTCTGCCTCCAATTTAATGGCATTCGCCTTTTGGAGCGATTATAGCACTTTCTTTTTCTTCTTTCAACCTTCTGGCGACCTCGGTCGGATTCGAACCGGCACTTGCGGATCATGAAGCCGCTGCTCTTACCCATTAAGCTACGAGGTCATGTTGGTGCGGGTGGGGAGGGTCGAACTCCCACGGTGCTATACCACATGACCCTGAACCACGCACGTCTTCCTGTTCCGTCACACCCGCTCATATATGAAAAGACCGTCGGATTGTTTTCCGGCGGTCTTTGACATGATACAGAATAGCACAGGGCGTTCCTGTTTTTCAATGGATTGTACTTCCACACATTTCCTTTCAATGCATCCAATTGTACTTGACTGATAGTTGACTGGGCGGTTTTGCCGCCGCCCTTTTTAATTATATCCGCATACAGTTAAAATGCTGTCGAGTGGAATATATTCAAGACCGTGCTTCTCGATTGCTCTGATGGCATTTGCGAGGGTTTTATAGGTTCTGCTGCCGAGGCCGTACAGATAAGTTAATTCGTAAACCGGCTTATCTTCAGTGTTTACGCTGTTTGAAAGTTTAAAGCTCGGTTTCTCAAGACCTACTACGCTATATCTTCCGCATATCATTTCGACTGTTGCTTTCATTGCTTTAATCTCCTTTGTTGCCTTGACTTTCTGCCTGCCTTTTGCTAAAATAAGGGCGGTTTGAGTGGCAGGCCTCGCGCCGCCCCTTATTACTGGTTAAGCTTCCGAGTGTTTGTTAGGCTCTTCGGGAGCTTTTTCTTTTGCTATGTACTTTATGCACTCCGTGCATTCTTCTGGGGTGTGGCCTTTGGCTTTAAGCCAATCAAAAAGTCTGTCGATTTCTTTTACGGTCATATCGTTCTCCATTTTCTTACCTCCTGCCCGGTTTTATTCAGCTCGGTTTCCCTTGCTGTGTCTATATTATAAACGATTTCCTTTATAAAGTCAAGGTTTTTCTGAAGATTATTCTTTATTTTTTCAAATATTTTATTGACAATATAAACGCTTTCGTTTATAATTGCCCTCAAAGGGGGTTATCACATGAGCATAACTAAAAAAATAAAAATGGCGTGTGCGTATCTCGGAATAAGCGAGGCCGAACTTGCCCGCCGTATCGACACCAGCCCGCAGGCGTTCAGCCAGAGAATGAAAACAGGCAAATGGTCCGACGATGACCTTGAGAAAATAGCCACCGCTTTAGGTTTAGAACTTGTGCTGGAGTTCCGTTTTCCGGACGGCACGAAAATATAAAAGACAAAAAGCCACCCTTGCGGGTGGCTCTTTTTTATTCCTCTATGCTTTCGAGTATATCTGCCATCTTCAGCAGGGCTCGACCGTGTATTTTATATGTCCGGTTCTGATACGAGTCCATTCGGTCGATATAATCCTTTTTTTCGCCGAACAATATGAAGGTCACGTCTGGCCATTCATATCCATCGAAATATCTCAACCTCATAACCGCTCGTTCATCCGAGTTGTCGAGCTGCTCGATCATTCCTTCGATGAATTCTCGTTCTTCAGCTTCTTCAGCTTCTTTTGCCTTGATTTTTTCTTCGAGATTCATTCGACGGTCAACCAGTCTGCCAGTAGGATCTGAAACGCCGCCTTTCGGTCTTGGCATACCGGAAAGGTCAGGGCTTGCAGGAGCTCCTTCCATCAGATCAAGTCGTTTCTTCTGATTGTCTATCTCTTGGAGCAAGTCGATATATTTGCCCAGGCGTTTTTTTATTTTTATGGTTTTGATTTGCTCCTTCATCGGATATTAGGGCGTCACTCCTGCTCACCTCCTTCGGCATCGGCCTCAAACAACTCCGCAATCACCTCCGGCGGGAGCTCCTGGCCTTGACGGACGCAGCTTATGTCTTTTTTGCCCGTGGTGCGGACATATCTTTTTACAATGGCATCGCAATACCCCGGACCCAGTTCCATGCAGTATGCGGTGCGCCCGCTCTGCTCACAGGCGATAATGGTCGTTCCGGAGCCGGCAAACAAGTCGAGCACCAGATCGCCGCGCTTGGTGTTGTTCTGTATCTGGTAATCAAACAAAGCGACCGGTTTCATTGTGGGGTGTATATCACTCTTGGTGGGGCGGTCAAAGTCGAGCACGGTGGTTTGCTTTCTGTCGCTTTCCCACACATGAGCGGCTCCTTCTTTCCAGCCATAAAGGCAAGGTTCATGTTTCCACTGGTAATCCTGCCTGCCCATGACCATCGAGTTCTTGTTCCATATAAGGCACTGTCTGACTTTCCAGCCTATATCGTGGCAGGCGCCTCTGAAATTGTAACCTTCGGAATCAGCGTGCCAGATGTAGAATGCTGCGCCCGGTTCCATTACGCAGTCTGCAGCATAAAACGCATCTCGAAGAAATGCTCGGAATTTGCTGTCTTCCATGCTGTCATTCTCTATTTTGAGCTTGTCCTTTGTTTTTCCTTCGTAATCTACGTTGTAGGGAGGATCGGTCAACAGCATGTTTGCGCTTTCGCCGTCCATGAGCTTTTCTACATCCTCAACTACGGTGCTGTCGCCGCACATAAGCCTGTGCTTGCCGAGGGTCCAGACGTCACCATACTGCGAGAACGGTTTTGCCGACGGTTCTACGAGGTCGTCCTCATCCATCAAGTCTTGGTCGTGTATGGCTTCGGAAAGGGCGGTTACTATTTCGCCATATTCTTCCTCGGTATATCCGGAAAGCATGAACGGTATTTCTCCGGTGTCGATATCTACGAAGATGTCAGCAAGGAGCTTATTATCTACAACGGCAAGCTCCGCGATACGGTTGTCTGCTGTAAGGTCTGCGAGTTCTTCAGCTTCGCTGGCATAATTCTGATAATCAACCGGAACCTCGGTCATATCTTCGAGCTCTGCGGCCATCATACGGCCGTGGCCTTTTACGACCAGTCCGGAGAGGGTGCTTACGGTTATCGGACCACGCCAGCCGGTCGCTCTGATAATAGCACCGAGTGCTTTTATCTGTTCCGGGGGATGAGTGTTCGGATTCCTCGGATTCGGTCTCAAATCTTTAAGTGGTACGATGGCGTCATGTGCGCAAAACACGGGGACGCCGCCTGCGTATGCCTTCGGCTGCGCAGTGGTCTGGTATTCGGACAGCCTTACGCTGTCGTTCGGCTGTGGTTTATTATTCGCCATTAGCGGTATCTCCTTTCTTGAATTTTGTGGCTTGCGGGCATGTCGCCCAGTGGGGACGGTAACCGACATCACAAGGGCGGGAGGGGTCTTTTACTATTGACCCGGAAACGGTTATTCCGCATTCAAGAACGATGACGTCTTTTCCTCGGTTGTCCCTTACATAATAGACCGGAGCGGGATCGCAGGGCATATATTTGCCGGACACCATTCTTATAAAGACGATGCGTGCGCCGCAGCCGCGACAAGTCGATTTATTCATCGCCCTCTCCTCCTTCGAGATATTTAAGAAGCTGTTCGAGCGTTTCGAGTTTCCATTCAGCGTCGTGTACAAGAGCAACGATGCTGTTCGGCACACCGTTTTTTCCGCGGTGGTCTATCCAAATGGATGCTTCTTCGTCAACATCAAAGTCCTCGACAAGACTTGCAAGGGAATCTATAAATCCTTCTGCAGTTCCGTTGAACCAGATGGTTGTGTTCCAGTCCTCGCCTTCGGGCGTATATTGCTGCAGTTCGATATAATAATCGATTCCTTGTTTTTGAACTTCTCCATATTGAAACTCGAATTTTTCGAGGGCTTTCGCTATTTTTTTATTCAGTTTCTTCACTGCTCATCAGCTTCTTTCATTTTGTCAAATTTGTCGAGGCGTTTTTCCAACCGGTGCAACTTTATATGCTCTACTGCTGCCAAGGCTTTGGCGTCACTTTTAAATATAATCTTGAGCTGGTCGAGCATAATCTGAACATCGGCCATTTCTTCGATTATATTTCCGACCGCGGTGCTATATTCTGTGATGCCTATGGCTCGTTTGAGCTTACAGATGGCTTTTGTAAGTTAGGCCATTTCTTCGATGGCCATATTTAACTGTGAAGTTTGGCCGTATGTGTTAATTGCACGGATAAGAATTTTATTCTTCTCTTTTTCGGTCATTCTTTTTGACGCCTCCCTCGTTGTACTTCCCGCATTTATCCGGGGAGTTTTTGCAGTGGTTTTTGCACCTTTTCCGGAGCACACACTTATAACAGCAATATCCTCCGCGCTTTTTATCGCAATAGAAAAGCCCGCATTCTCTTGCGAGGGGATCTCTATTCTTCCATCCCATGACGAGCCCTCCGATTTTGCTGTTTTATAAAAGCAATGCGGTGTTTAAGCTCCAAATTACTCTCACCCGGACGGCGTTCCAGTCCGTATTCTGCAGCAAGGTCATCAATGGTTTCTGTGTTGCTCTTTTCTCGAGCTTTGGCGTTTATCTCATGCATCGCTTCAAGCTCGACGTACTTTACAAGCAGCGCAATTATTGTGGGTATCAGAATAAGGAGAGCGAGGGAGAGGGGGAGTATCACCGGAAGAAGGATCAGCCACCAGCTCCAGGCAATTGCGCCGGTGAGCTTTAATACTACAAACGATCCGGTCAGCCCAATTAAAAAGATGCTGCCTTTTTTTATTATTTTATTTTTCATGGTGTTACCTCCATCAAAGTTGGCCGGTAGCTTTGGCAATAAGAACAACGAAGCCAAAAAGCCCACCGACAAATGCTGTTGCAAAAAGGAGAGGACCCCACAGTTCTTTCAAAAAGTTTCTGATTTTTTCTTTCATACAGCATGTCCTCCTTTGCTGTTTATAGATTTTATGAGGTTTCGGACATAATCATCGGTCAAGAGAATTTTGCCGCCCATGACCAATACCTTCCCGGATTTCAAAAGACGTTCTTTTTTGAGAAGGCGCATGATTTCTTTACGGCTAACAAGATCGTCTGCTTTCACAGATTCCTCCAGTCATCGTAATCGTCATAATGATTCTCGTGTTTTTCTTCAACAAAGTCTGCAAGGCAATAACCGATTGCTCCTCCGAGCATAAGTCCAAGTAAAAATGCGAACATTTATTTTTCCTCCTTCAAAGTTAGGGCGTGATTTGATCTCCGGCCGCTTTCAAAGCACAACGAGTGCATGCGGTTTTAAGGTTCGGTTCTTTTTCAAGTAATTTTTGCGCAAAATCAGTTTGAAAGCACTCGGCTCCGCAGATGGGGCAGTGGACCCTTTTCCATTTGCTGTTTTCCGGCAAAGTAATGTTTCTGCAAAGCGGCATGCAAAGAATCCCGCCTTCGCCGACTTTGTGAGGTGCAAAGTTAACTCCGGGAACAGTTTTTTCTTCCTCCTGCACGACTTCCAAAACTTCAACCTTATCAAGACCAAGAACAAATGCTCCAGCCGGTTCCCATTTTCCGGATTTCCATTTCCTTTGGAAATCTCCGAATGTTTCCGTTGTCAAACCGGCTTCTCTTTCGGTCTCGTACATTGTACGCATAACCGCTTGATCATCTTCGGGTTCCCAGCCATAAAGGTGCATTTTTGAATAATGGTCGTATTCCCATTGTGAGAAGTAGAGCACATGTCCATCAATGGTCCAGCCGGTACCGGTGACTCTTCCTTTGACGACTTTCGGTTTATAATTCATCGTGCTGTTCTCCTTTCTGAATAGTAACCGCCTTTTCGATGCGACGGAGGAACGGTCTCATTTTTTCGATTTCCTTTGCTACCATGTCGTGAATTACATCGACCGTAATATCGTAATTAAGGTGAATGCGCTCCACTTCGCAGGCTATGCGTTCAGCTTCGCGGTCGCGAAAGTCTTTATTTACAAAATCAACCGAATATTTGCTGTGTGATTTTGTTTCTACCGTCAAACGGTAGGGATAAGCAGCGTTCCCGCTGTTTTCTTTTGCGAGCACTTCGATTTCTCGTGCTTCTACAAAATAAGCGTTTCCGAACGTGATCATCGTTGACCCTCCTTTATTATCCGGTGCCGGGGTCGAGGAATTTTATAATACCTCCGACAGCCGGTACACGATATTTTGTTATGTCGCCTTTTTTGATGTGTTTGCGGCCGAATATTTCGACCATATCGCGCCACACTGGCCACGGTATGCGGTAAAACTCGGTAAAACCGAAGCTCACCAGCACATACGCCAGGGCACCGAGTTTATAATGGTCTTCGAGGTCGGCTCGCTGTTCGTCAGTAAGCCTGCTCCATTCGATACGGTCACTCTCTGTGTGCTTTGCCTCGAAGTAAATGCTTTGGCCGCCTTTAATCGTGCCGCCATAGTCCGGCTGTGCCTGCTTGGTAAGGCAAGCCATGAATTGACCTCGAGAGTTTTTTGCTCCGAGAGGCTTCATCGGCTCCGGTGTTTTTTCGATCTTCGCCATACCACGCTCGAGATAATAGTCGCAGGAGCGTTTCAGCATTTCCTCGAACAATTCACCGTTTGCCTTTGCGGCTCTTCCGGCAAGCTGCGCCTTCATGTGGCGCTGGGCTTTTTCATAGTCATTCACATTTTCGCCTCCTTCATAATACGTTCAAGAAGCTCGTCATACATCTTTTTATATACGTCACGCTCGGCTTTCAGAATAAACGCCTCTTTGAAGATACCAGCCAATTCTTCAGATGTCGGGCCATTGGGTTCTTTTACAG
>JAFQVE010000174.1 GCA_017408185.1 Oscillospiraceae bacterium
CTTCAAAACGTTTATGTCCAGCGCAAGCTTTGCGTCAAGAGCACGAACCGCGCATTTTATCTGTTCGTTTATATTCATTATTTCTTCCCTCCCTTTTATCTTTTAAACAGATTGAGCTCTTCAATCGGTGTTGTATACGGATTATAATATTCGTTGATAAGCGCAAGCGCTTCATCTTCCTTAGTGAAATAATACGAAAGTCCGTCGTAGTAGTTTGCATATCCCGGAAGCGTGTGCATTTCCACATCCTCTTCAAGATTCATTGTAAGCATCTGCTTGCCGAGCCAGATTCCGTTGCCGAGTGTTAAATCGGTTTCAAGGTTCTCCGTTATTATTCCGGCAAGCTCAGGAATTTTTGCGAACGTTGCAGGGGTAAGCATTTTCTTTATAACAGCTTCGACGAAGGTATGCTGAACTTTGATTCTTCCGAGATCTCCGTCGGCATACGTTGCACGGTAACGCATAAAGCCCATTGCATCGTAACCGTCAAGAGTCTGCAGACCCTTATCTATATCTATAACAAGATCCTGCGTCGGGTCCTTATAGTGCATATCAATAGGTACATCCACCTCAACTCCGCCGATTGCGTCAATAACATCCACAAACGCATCAACAGTAACAAGAACATATTTATCCGGACGAATACCCGTAACACTCTGCACCTCATCAAAAAGCGCGTAAATATCCCCGTCGGACATCGCATACGCGGCGTTTATCTTCTTTGTTGCACGCCTTGCGTTTATAATGGTGTCGCGCGGGATGCTCAGAATATTCATTTTCTTCTCGACCGTATCAAAGCTTGCAAGCATAATCGTGTCAGTGCTTCTGCTTGCCGCATCGGTTCCGACAACAAGCATTGTGAAAACGCCTTCACGGTGTTCGCGGTCTATCATTGATATCTTCTCATCGCGGATAACGCTCCCGCGTGAGCTTCCGCTCACGGGCACAGCCTCCGGCGGGCGGATGTTGTCTATCACCAGCGCCGCCGCAACCATAATTGCCGCCGCGATAATCAAAATTGCCGATATTGTATATTTAGCCTTATTGCTGAGTCTCATTTTTTTCATCTTTCGTGAAGCAATCCTTTCAACTGTTGGCGGCAATTTCAAAATTGCGTGCCTTTACCATATTTGAGTCAATCTCACATCCGCGCGATATAAGCACGCGCAGAGTTGTATCAAAACCTGAAATAAGCGCACGGGACAAATCTTCAAACGCCAGCCTGCGTATTTCGCAAACCCCGTCAAAGCTTCTCCCCTCTTCCGTAAGGTCGGCAAGCCATATGATTTTTTCAAGAAGCGTCATCCCGCTCTTTGCCGTTGTGTGCCAGCGGATTGCGCCGCAGACCTCCTCCGGCTCGTCAAACTCACGCCACGCGATGATTGCCCCGGAAAAAGCATGGATAATTTTTTCCGAGCGCTGAACGCGGTTTAATATGATACCGTGTTCGTCAACCAAAGAAAGCTGTTTGTCATACGGCATTTCCTTTGCTATATCATGCAAAAGCGCCGCCCGACGAGCAAGAGCTACATCAGCCCCCCAGCGCCCGGCAAGACGCTCCGCCATATCAACGCAACCAATCGTGTGAAGATATCGCTTTTCGCTCATTACTGATTTTACACGCTGTTCTATCTCTTTTTCTGTCAAATTTTATCACACCCCGAAATTCCGAAAAGATTTTTTCGGATTATATAATCATAAACCTCCGGCGGCAAAAAATCCCGGAGCTCTTTGCGATTATTTCCCGGACGAAGCTCTGTTGACGATACGGTAAGCGCCGCTGCATCCAGCACGCGCGTTTTCGCACCGTATTTCTGCTCGAGCTGTTCCGAGTGTGCAAGAAGCCGTTTTTTGTCATCATCCTCGCGTGCGACTGCCGCAACAGAGGCAAGAGAAAAAATTTCTTCAAAACAAAACCACGTCTCCAAGCTTAAGAACATATCCGTTCCCATAATAAGCCACAGCTCATCATCGGGATATTTTGAGTGAAGCTCACGCAAGGTATACACCGTAAAGCTTTTTCCCTCACGCCGGATTTCAATATCACTTACCTCTGCGCCGAGAGTCTTCGCCGCAAGGTAAGTCATTTCAAGGCGCTGCTTTGTAGTTGCGGACATTTCTGCCATTTCTTTGTGCGGCGGAGTTCCCGTCGGGATGAAGATAAGCCTGTCAAGAGAAAGCTCTTCTTTTGCCGCGCGAGCGGCGTTTATATGTCCCATATGCGGCGGATTGAACGTTCCGCCCATAAGTCCTGTCCGCATTTATAAAACTTCCTCTAACTTTTCTGCCATAATGC
>JAFQVE010000175.1 GCA_017408185.1 Oscillospiraceae bacterium
AACTGTACATATACAGACAATCTTCATGCATATCAGATTGAAGATATGTCAAGAGCAATCCTTGATAACCGCGACCCGATGGTTACAGGTGAACAGGCTCTTCACAGCGTAGGTCTTATCCTTGCGATATATGAGTCGGCAAGAACCGGTAAAGAAGTCTTTATAGAGGACTAAAAGTTATAAACGAACACATCCTCCCGTGTAAGCGGGAGGATGTGTTGCCTATATAATAAACTCCCTGCGTCAGCGGGGAGTTTATTATATACTATTTTATTTATGTACTGTAAATCTGCCGTCGTTACCGTCAAGCTTCATAAGAGCTTCAAGGAGATAATAGTCGCCGAAAATCCATGGCATATGCATTCCGTTGGGAGTGTGGTATGCACTTGAAGCATTTTCAAGCAAACGGAGCTCTTTCGGGTCATAATTGCAGTTTTCATCAAGAACGCGCAAAAGCTTCATCGCTGCACGCTCATAAATCTTTGCTTCATACTCCGGAACCGCTCTTGAAATTTCAATAAGACCGCAAGCTGCAATAGAAGCGGCAGAGGAATCGTAGTATACCGGCTCTTCGGGGGCGCGGAAGTCAACGAGCGGAAGCTTTCCGTCTTCGATATTTGCAATAAAGTAATGTGCAACCTTCTTTGCGGTGTCGAGATATTCCTGCTTGCCGAGGTTAAGATATGCAAGTGCAAAGCCGTAAAGTGCCCATGCCTGACCGCGGGACCATGAGGAGCCACTTTCATAGCCCTGTCCGCGCGGAGTTGCAAGAACATCACCGGTTTCCGGGTCAAACTCAACAACGTGGTTGGAAGAACCGTCGCCGCGGATAAAGCTTTTCGCAACAGTATCGGCGTGTGCACGTGCAACCTGCTCAAAACGCGGGTCATCGTGAATGGATGTCGCAAAGCTGAGAAGAGGAATATTCATCATGCAGTCAATTATTGCCCAGCGGTGGCTGGAGTGATCCCATGCGCGGATGTATTTAGCAACGTGATTAAAACGACCTGCAAGAACTGTTGCGGCGTGCATCGCGCGGGCTTTTGATTTCTCGTTGCCGGTGATTTTGTAATCAGCAACAGCGGAAAGAGACCACATAAATCCGACGTCATGATGGATTCCTGTGAAAATGTCAAACGCCTCGTCGAGCTTTGCTTCGCAGCCTTCGGCATACTCGCGGAACATTTTATCACCGGTTTTTAAGTACATAAGCCACATCATGCCGGGCCAGAAAGCAGTTGTCCAGCCTGAAATGTTAGCGGTGGTTCCTTTCGGATCCCATTCACCGATTCTTGAGTTTGTTGTAGGGAAGTTTGCGCCGATTTCAGGAGCCATCGCAGTAACTTTTTTTACGACTCTGTCCAGAAATTCGGAAGCAAATGCTTTATCTTCTTTAGAAAACATTTTGTTCACGCTCCTTTTTACTATATGATAACATAAGTTTCTTGGAAAAACAATGCATATTTTACCTTTTTCTATGCAAAAACGACCAAAAGCAAAGGAACACCAAAGTGTTTGCAGAACTTTGATGCTCCTTGGGGATGTTATTTAAGATAAATTACCCTTACCATTCCGCCGTCGGATTGGATGTTATCATAATAAATCCATATTTCTCCGTTATAAGAAATTGCTTCGTCGAGTGTTGTCTTAATTTTTGTATCGTTTAAGACTTTATAAACCTGAATATTTTGCGAAATTCTGTGCTTTACACTTCCGCCGACTGTTGCATATGAGGGGGTGAGAAGCGTAACGTTTGTCGCGCGGATAAGATTTTTTGCCTCTGAAAGAATGCCGTTATCATAGATGAAAACACACGGTCCTTCCGTAAGGCTTGTTGTTGCACCGCTCAGGGTAACGGTTCCGGTCTGTCCGTTAAGATCATAGTGATAGACGTATTTTGATGGCGACTGTCCGCCGGCACCGTCGCTCACGGTATTGCGATCAATCTTAGTTATAAGACCGTACTTGTGCATATCACCCGTAACGTTCCTGATAATAAGTCCGTCTATTGCTCCGGAAGAATTTGTGGTGGAGAGGAGGATGCTTTCGGATTTCAGATTCACTCCGTCAAGACGTTGGAGTGTAAGCTTAGTCATGTTGTAATTATCATCAATCTCCAGAATTTTAATATCTTGAGCCAAGGGAGCACTACCCCAGGTCAGGGAAGCTGCATTCACATAACCGTGGTTGTTTCCGCTGCCTTTTGAAGTTGTGTGGATTTTTCCGGTTGCGTAGTTTACCTCTACAGCCTTACCTACCAGAGCTGTGGAAATTCCTGACTGTTCAATATCAACATTGCTTCCGTCAAGCGTAAGAATAGTTGCATAGTATCCGCTTGTTTTTGTTCCGTCAGCGGATGTCAGTGTTTTTGATTGTACTCCTGTCACAACCCCGACAATAGATTCGTAAAGAGCGCCGGCTTCATATGCATCACAAACCTTAGCGTTTTTATCGAGCAGCATTGTGACAGTTTCGCCGACCTCAAGTCCGTCAAGACCGAACGCCCGTTGCGCCGCGTAATAGGGGAGAGGATAGGTGACACCGGAGACAGTTACGGATGTCGGCGCCTCTTTGTTGGGGGTTATCGCCTCAAGAATGCCTGAGACTTTGTTTGAGTATGCCCAGATAGCATTGCTTTTTTTGCTGTAGTAAATGACATCGTAATGTTCAATATCGGAGATGTTTGCACCGTTGCCATTACGATATACACGCGGAGATGTAAAACCAAGGCTTGATACTGTGCCTGCCTTGACCGTTACCGGACCGGTTACATTGTCATCAAGAACATCGCCGATTGTGAGAAGCTCGCTTGACGGAGTGTAGCCGAGGCTCTGGGCGTATATCGTGGTGTTTCCCTTTGAGGGAGTATTGAGCAGGTTATACACAAGCTTTGCCATTTCACTTCTGATTATCGGATTGCCCGGTGTGACATACACTTCGTCAGAAAGTCCGATGTCCGCGGCTTTCGCTATCTGCCCTGCAGGATATGCACCTGTGTAGTCATTGTTGGTGTAGCCAAGCAGTCTGAGCATTGCGCTGAGTGCTTCTTCGTATTTGATGTAGCTGTTTGGACGGAACGAACCGTCGGAATATCCTGTCATAAATTTGTTTTTTGATGCAACACTTATATACGGAGCACCCCAGTGTGTATACATAACGTCAGAAAACGGAGAAATACGTGAGGTTGCAGTTGCGGCGCCCTTGTACTGAGATGCAGTTACAAGGATTTTTGCAAGCGCCGCGCGTGTGACATACTGACTGTCATTAAAATTACCCTTTGCATCGTATGTCATAATTTCCATGACGTCGAGAATGGTCTCAATGTCATCGTCTGAGGGAAGATTTGACGCGGATGCGGGTATAACAAACGTCAAAAGTATTGCCGCAGAGAGGATAAGCGAAATTAATTTTTTCATATTCATTTGCCCCTTTGATTTATTAGTCATGACGCAACGCGTCGATTGGGTTGAGTTTAGAAGCCTTTGCTGCCGGGAAATATCCGAAGAAGACTCCGATGAGAACGGAGACTGAGAAAGAAAGAATAACCGCCGAAGCGGAAACTGCTCCGGAAACGCCAAGAATGCCCGATAGAACTTGTGAAAGAAGCGCTCCCACTATAATGCCGATAACACCGCCGAGTCCGCTTGTTATAATGGCCTCAATAACAAACTGAGAAAGAATGTCACGGCGTTTTCCTCCGATAGCCTTGCGTATGCCGATTTCACGTGTGCGCTCGGTTACGGAAACGAGCATTATGTTCATGATTCCGATGCCGCCGACGAGAAGTGAAATTGCCGCAATCCCGGCAAGAACCATGGCAAGGGTTCCGGTAAGCTCTTCGATGCTCTCAACAAGCTCTGAAAGGTTTGAGACGTTGTATGCGTCCTCATCCTCGAAAATGTCATAGAGGTAATCTTCCAGAACCTTCTTAGCCGGTTCTATTACTGTTGAGTCTTTTGCAACATATGTGTAGCTTGAAATCCTTCCGTTTCTCGCAAGACGCGCTGCTGTGGAGTAGGGGATGATTACCATATTATCCGTACTTGTTTCGGTGCTGTCTCCCTCTTCTTCGAGAAGGCCGATTATCGTATATGCAGAGCCGTTTATCTTAAGAATTTTTCCTATTGGGTCGCTTGTCCCGAAAAGCTCGTTTGCAATGTATGTACCGATAACGCACACATAGTTGCGATTGGTTGTGTCAATGTACGAAATAAAGCGCCCATTCGATACAGCATAGTCTTTTATTTCAGCATATTCTTCGTTTCCACCATAAACAGATGAACTGACATTGGTTGAGCCGTATTTGACTGTTGCACCGCTTATTGTGACGGTGGGGGTAACATTTGAGAATAGCTCAGGGTTATCGTCTGCAAGAGTAAGCATTTCCTCGGGCTTTATATTCATATTGCCACCGCGCCCGCTGAGCATAACCGTGATATTGTTTGTTCCCATTGAGTTGAAGGAAGAAACCATATCGTCGGAAAAACCCTGCACAACGCTTACGAGCGTTATAACCGAAGCGATACCGATGATAACGCCAAGCATCGTAAGAAATGAACGCATCTTGTTGCCGGAGATGCTTTTGAGCGCAAGCTTTAAGCATTGATATATATTCATGATTTTTCCTCCGCGCTATTCGAGATTTTCAAGCTTCGGTATGTTTGGAGCATCCGAAATGATTTTACCGTCGTGAATCCGGATTATACGCTTTGCGCATTCTGCAATTCCATTATCGTGAGTGATAAGGATGATGGTTTTCCCGCTGTCGTTCAGGCCCATAAGAAATTTCATAACATCCTTACCGGTTTTGGAGTCGAGAGCGCCGGTCGGTTCGTCCGCAAGAATAACAGGAGGATTTGCCGCAAGCGCACGTGCAATGGAAACACGCTGCTGCTGACCGCCGGACAACTGATTGGGCATATGGTGTACTCTGTCGGCGAGACCAACTCGGTCAAGTGCGGTAATAACCATTTCCTTGCGCTTTGAGGCAGAAATGCCTTGATATATCAGCGGA
>JAFQVE010000176.1 GCA_017408185.1 Oscillospiraceae bacterium
AATATGTTCCGGAGAATACATTCCTCGCATTTTACACCGGAGTGTATATGGGAGCCAACGGAATTGAAACGGATGTCCACGTTACAAAGGACGGAGTAGCTGTTCTTTTCCACGATGATACGCTTGACCGCGTAACGGGCGTGAGCGGAACAGTAGAGGAAAAGACATACGCAGAGCTACAGGAGCTGTTCGTAACGAAAAATGAATTTTCCGACAAGATAGTAAAGTTTGAGGATTTCCTTGACCGTTTTTCATTCAGAGACCTGACCTTTGCGATTGAGCTTAAACAAAAAGGCACAGCAAGGCAAGTTGCGGATATTATAAGAAAATATAAAATTGAGGACAAGGTTGTTATAACCTCGTTTGATTTTGAATCAATCTGTGATATGCGAAAGTATGCACCTGAAATGAAAATCGGATATCTTACGCGCGAAGTTACAGATGAGCTTCTCTGTGAGATGAAGAAGCTTGATATGAGTGAGATATGCCCGCATTCAAGCCTTGTAAACGAAGAAAACGTGCGCAAGTGGCATTCGGAAGGTTTTAATGTTCGCGCGTGGGGTGTATCTGATGAAGATGCTATGAAAAAGGTATATGATGCAGGCGCAGACGGAATGACTGTAAACTTCCCCGATAAGCTGGCGGAATATATAAATTCATTCGCCTCGCCAGATAAAGCCGATGTGTAATGAAATTAAAAGAGCAAGGAGTTGTGTGAAAATGAAAAAAATCATTCGATTATTGCTTGGTTTGGTGCTGCTTCTGTCTCTTTACAGCGTTGCGGTTGCTGCATCTCCGGAAACGTATGCTGACCTGAAGCCCGAGCATTGGGCTTATGGCGAAATTACTGTATGCACGGAAAATGGAATTTTCAAAGGCTATCCGGACGGAAGCTTCCGTCCGGAGGAGACGATGACAAGAGCAGATGCCGAAGCTGCGGTTACACGTCAGTTTGAGTCTGCGAACCTCACGGGTATATGGAATGATGGTGAAATGGGCGAAAGTATTACCCGAGAAGAGGCAGCTTATCTGATATCCAAAGCTAATGGATACGAAAACACAGATGCCTTTGAACTCGAAAAATTTTCGGATAAAGCTGAGGTTTCAGAAAACTACAAAGCTGAGCTTTCCGCGGCGGTCTCGGCAGGAATTGTTTTTGGGCACAGCGACAAAACGCTTCGCCCTAACGAAGCTTTAACGAGGAGTGAATTTGCAGTGATGCTGTACCGTGCGGTTTACGGCGAGGAAATCCTTGCAGAGCGCCGCGCAAAAGCCATAGAATACATGAACAATTCCACAACATTGCTGTGGACACCGACTGAGGATATCACACTTGTGATGAAATCAAATGTGACGCCGGAAGAAGCTGACGACAATACCGCGTTTGTGTATCGTGCGGGAAGGATATATCATGGAGTTCCGTATAGCTATGCGGGAGGCACTGCGAATGGATTTCTTGATTATGCGGTTGAAGTGGACGAAAACGGCGTATACCGTGTGGACGGTCTTACGTGGGAGAATATCAGCGGAGAAAACGGCGTCGGACGAGTGGGAAACGACTGTTCAAGCACACTTTTGCAGGCGTGGGGACAGCTTGGTGAGACGTTCACGGCAACAACAACCGGATATCTTACGGAAAAACACGGATGCATTCCTGTCGGAGATTATAAAACAGCGTATGAGAATTATGGGGACGATACCGGCAATATCATAGAAGAAAACGGGGAACAGGCAATCTTCCGCGCATATTCACTTATGAAGCCGGCAGATGCAGTTGTAAGGCGCAAATCGGGCAGCGGACACTGCATAATGGTTACCGATGTAGAAACGGTATATCTGTCCGATGGAACAATAGACGGCACAAACAGTAAGGTGACGGTGCTTGAGCAAACTGCATCATCATTCAAAAAGGAAAGAACCTATTTTGACGAAAAGCTTGGCTGCGATGTTTATAAAGTCGGTATTGGTGCAACATACAGCTTTGCGTCTTTGCTGAGAAATAAATATGTACCGATTACATGTAAGGCGCTCCGGGATCCTTCACTGATTGCAGAGCCGGTTGTAACAGACACCGAAACGGTTTTCAACAAAGGAACCGTTCTTAAAGGAACGCTCGCCTGCAATTGGATGATGGACAGTATAACGCTTGATATTGCGGATGAAAGAGGAAATAATGTTCAATCTGCAACAGCGTATGTAAGCCGAAAGACAGGGCAGTATATGAGCTTTGATATGCAGGAGTTTGTTACCGCAAAGCCGGTGCTCGTCCGCGGAAGTGTAGATATGGAATCACTTGAAACAGGAAAGTATAGCTGTGAGGTAACAGTTCGTCTTGTAACAGGTCAGAAAATCACAGTCCGCGATTTTGAATTTGAGGTATAGCCCGGGAGTACATGGTCAAATTAAGTTAACTTTCAATTGACAAAAATCCTCGTAAAATATATAATATAAACTATGTTGTATAATAAATGAGGAAAGAGGTTTTCGTTATGGCAAAGAACAGTTTATCACTTGACACGGTTTGTGCATCGCTTGCATATGCAATGGGAGTTGATGCACCGGAGCATGCAGCAGCGCCGTCCGATGAGTTGTGTGCATATATAGATCGTGCTTTCGACGGCAAAAAGGCAGACAGGGTTTTCATGTATAATCCTGATGCAATTGCACAGTGGATTGCAGAAAAATATCCGGAACTTCTCTTTTTCCGAATGGAAAAGTATTTTGATTTCAAGCTTCCGCTTTGCAGTGTTATGCCGTCCGTAACCCCGGTTTGTTTTGGTACGATGTACACCGGTGCGCAACCGGAGGTGCACGGTATCCAAAAGTATGAAAAGCCGGTTATAAAGATTGACACGCTCTTTGATGCGCTTATCCGCGCAGGTAAAAAGCCTGCGATTATTGCGGATAGTGAGTGCAGTCTCGGTAAAATTTATCTTGAGCGTGATATGGATTATTATATATGCGAGAATATGAATGAGGTAAACGCCGTTGCGGCAGAGGTTATG
>JAFQVE010000177.1 GCA_017408185.1 Oscillospiraceae bacterium
ATTCTCACCCGGCGCAATTGGTGATGCGAGCGTTTTCCATTCTTCGATATCAAAGCGGTAGTACATCTCCTGTGAGCTTTTGGGGATTTCCTTTATTTCGCATCTCGGAACAAGGCTGCACCTGCTGACCTTGCCGTAAATGCTTATTCCGGCGTCATGCCCGAACTTGTGATTTGACCGGTATATCGCAACGTAGTGAACCGGGAAATCCTTTTGAGAGAGCCGCGCGGCAGGAATATGATAAAATCTACTGTCTATGCACGTTTCAAGCTGAAGCCGGTTGCGGAGCGTGCCCACAAGCACATCTCTCGCCTCCCCGGCAGCTTGGCTTTCGCCCGGTTTTGTTCTTTTTCGCCGACGAACAAGTTTTCCGGCGAAAAAGATGGTGAGAACCGTTGCGGAGGAGCAGAAAAACGCACCGAGAAGAAGCTCTGAAAGCGACAGCTCAAAGATCATATGTCCACTCCTCTCCGATGCATTGTAAAAATGTGTAAAATTCACTTATATTATAAAATAGCTTGACGCAAAAAGCAAGCGTTATTTGCCCTTTGTACAGCCCGCACAAAAAAAGGCAGGCTCGCTATTTCCATTTTATGTGAAAAAAATGTTGATTTTCGTGCTGTTTTGGAATATAATAATCTGTAAGATAAAAAAAGGAATGGTTCAATGATTTGCAATAATATTCTTGATGCGATAGGCAACACGCCCATTGTCCGCCTTTCGCGCATAACGCAGCCTGACAGCGCAGAAATCCTTGTGAAATTTGAAGGACTTAACGTTGGCGGGTCTATAAAAACAAGAACTGCATATAATATGATTCGCGACGCGGACGCGCGCGGTCTTATAAATGAAAACACAATCATCGTGGAGCCGACAAGCGGTAACCAGGGCATAGGCCTTGCTCTTGTCGGTGCGGTGCGTGGATATAAAACGAAAATCATTATGCCGGATTCCGTCAGCGAGGAGCGCCGCAAGCTTGTTGAGCATTACGGTGCTGAGGTTATCCTCGTCCATGATGCCGGAAACATCGGCGATTGCATAGAAGAGTGCTTGAATCTCGCATTGCGCCTTCGCGATGAAAACCCTGATGTGTTTGTTCCGCAGCAGTTTGAAAATCCCGCAAATCCGGAGATTCAGCGTTCGCAGACGGCACAGGAGATTCTCGCTCAGGTTGACGGCCCCATTCACGGTTTTTGCTCGGGAATAGGCACCGGCGGAACGATTACCGGTATTGGCGAGGCACTCCGCGAAAAAAATCCTGATATGACGATATGGGCAGTGGAGCCGGAGCACGCGGCAATTCTTTCCGGCGGCTCTATAGGAACCCACGTTCAAATGGGAATAGGTGACGGGCTTATTCCGGAAATTTTAAATTGCAATATATATGATGATATCTGCATTGTAAAGGATGAAGAAGCAATCCACGTTTCAAAGGAGCTTGCTTCAAAAGAAGGAATTATGTGCGGAATATCCAGCGGCACAAACGTTGCTGCGGCGATTAAGCTCGCAAAGGTGCTCGGCCCCGGTAAAACGGTTGTTACCGTGCTTCCTGATACTGCGGAGAGATACTTCTCAACCCCGCTTTTTGATTAGTTAAATTTTACTTGAGATAAATGGAGGACAAATTTATGCAGAACAATGTACGCCCCGAAACAATGGAACGTATAACTACAAAAGCGCTTGCAGATGCGTTTATCGCAGAGCAGGTAAAGGAAATCCGTGAGCAGGTAGGAGATAAAAAGGTTCTTCTCGCGCTTTCTGGCGGCGTTGATTCGTCGGTTGTTGCCGCTCTTCTCATCAAGGCAATCGGCAAACAGCTTGTCTGCGTTCACGTAAACCACGGCCTTATGCGCAAGGGCGAGAGCGAACAGGTTATTGAGGTTTTCGGTAAGGAGCTTGATGCAAAACTTATTTATGTAGATGCAACAGACCGCTTCCTCGATCTTCTTAAAGATGTTGCAGAGCCGGAGCGCAAGCGCAA
>JAFQVE010000178.1 GCA_017408185.1 Oscillospiraceae bacterium
CGGATGAAATGATCCTCCGGCATTTCTTTCTGCCACGCTTCACTTGATACAGCAATAATCTTAACGCCGCGCTTCTTTGCCTCTTCTGCCGCATCAATCGTCGCAGGATTGATACCGATGTTGTGGAAAATGATGAGAACATCATCCTTCTGCAAATCATAGTACTTTAAAATTGCACTGCCGTAGTTAACAGTTCTTTCAAGCTCAAGATATTTAAGTGCCTGATTAAAAACAGAAAGACCTGTTTCCATAATCGGGTTTATGCAGGAAAGACCGCCTGCGCGGAAGAACATCTCGCCAACCGGAAGGGTTGTATGTCCACCGCCGCCGAATACATTGATAAGACGGTCGTTTGCGATTGCATCACACATAAGCGATGCCGCCGCTTTGATATTCTCGGACTGAGTGCTGTTTACCTGCTCGAAATTTTTGAGCAAGCTTTCAAAATATCCGAAATCATTCATTTTTCATTTTCTCCTCTATTTCTTTTCTTGTTGGAATTGAGTTTAGTACATACTTTTTCGTAACACTTAAACCGGACGCTACTACTGCATATTTACAAGCGGTTTTCAAATCCATTCCCTCTGCAATGCATACTGCAAGTACCCCGTTAAATGTATCCCCTGCACCTGTGGTATCAGTGGCTTGTACATTCAAGCTTTCGATAAATATTTCATCGTTTATACTGCATCCGCGGCTACCAAGCGTTGTTATGCAGTTTTGAAATCTGCTTATATCTATCGCTTGGCGTTCCTGCTCATTGGGTGTTACCGCAAAAACGCTTTCTGCAATATCATCCGAAATTTGCCTGATTGGTGTGGGGTTTAAGATTACTTTCACGTTATGCTTTTTCGCAAGCTTCACCGCTGCTTCGTTTACTTCTGCAGGTACTTCGTGTTGAAGCAGAAGTACATCACTTTCTGCAATTTCGCTTTCAAAATCAAGAACATCCTCCGGTGATAGCTCTGCGGCGCGGTAAACCGTAACACGATTTTCTCCGTGCTTATCGGTAAGGATACACGCAAAGGTTGTTTTTTTATCCTTTGTTTTGAATATGCCTTTGATGTTGTTTTCCTTTGCACACTGTCTGCACTTTTCGCCATCGGAATCATCACCTATTGCGGCGAGAAATGAAACCTCTGCTCCCATTCGTGATGAGGCAATTGCCTGATTTATGCCTTTGCCTCCGATTTCCTCATAAACGCTTTCGGCAGCGAGTGTTTCACCGTTCTCGTGAAAATGGTCAACATTCATAAATATTGAGTTTCCGCAAATGCCGATAACTGATATCTTAGCCATATCCTTCACCATCTCACAGATGCTTTATTCTCGGAAGATACTTTTTTATAAGTGCCTTGTTGTACTCTGCACCGCCGTCAACATTTCCGCTCATATAAATCGGAATTTCCGCACCATCCTTTGCGGCAAGCTCTGCGGCTTCAAGAAGAACGGAATTTAATATATACGAGCTTGCGGCGGTTGAAATACTGCCCATTTTTGTCCCGCATCCCGATATATCCATAACCGCATCGCCGTGTGGTACGCAGTTGTCGATATACATATCGACGCACTCATATAACATATCTGCGTCCTTTTTATCCGCAAAGTAGGAACTTGATGCAACAGCGATGTTTTTTATGCCGTTCTTTGTCGCCGTCTTTGCCATTTCAACCGGAACGGCGTTTTTGCCGGAGGTTGATACTGTTATGAGAATATCTTTATCAGTCAGGCAGTATCTTTCAAATATACTTTCCGCAATACCGCTCATTTTTTCCATCTTACTGCTCTTTGCCGCACCGTTGTGAAGCATCAAATCGGTATCAAGCATTGCGCTGACGTTTGCAAGCCCACCTGCGCGGTAGAAGCAATCAAGCGCTATGAGATGAGAATGACCGCATCCGAATATGTAGATTATTCCGTCACGCTTTATCGTTTCCGATACCATTTGCGCCGCAGAAAGGATTTTATCCTTCTGTGTTTCCTTTATGTTGTTCAACACGGAAGTTGTTTTTTCAAGATAATCTTCAAAAATCATTTTTTCAGAACTCTCTTGTAATTTCTGCCGATGTTATCCCAAAGCTCAATCGGATCTTTTGCGGCAACGGATGTGCCATAACCGCCGCGGTAAGTCCACGTTGCAAGGCGGTCAACACCGAGCTCTTCATACATATCAACAACCTTGTCAATCTGTGCAAAATCATCCGGACGCTTATTATAGCCCATAAGCCAGCGCTCGGACTCTTTTCCGTATTTCTTTGCAATTGCAACAGTTCTCTCGGTAATCTCGCGGAAGAACTTTTCCGGAAGATCCCAATTGATGATTGTTGTTGAGAAAACGTCGAAGTACGGGCACGCACCGACCATTTCCCAGTTGTCATATCCGCGAAGCTCTGTTACATAGTAAGAATTGAGCGTTGCGTGGACACAGCAGGTAATCTCAAGATTCGGGTTGAGCTCTTTAAGTGCCTTTGATGTATCTGAAAGTGTGAAGAGAGCTTCACGCCAACGGAACTGCTTCACGTCATCGTTCATAAACTTCGGCATCTCATAGCCGTAGTATTCCTCAAACTTCTTCATACACTCAGGACAACGGCAAGCCCAGTCATCCCCTGCGCCACCTGTGATGGATGCGTATGACTTCGGGTAAGCATAATGCGGCTCGTCCCAGAAGAAACCATCTACTTCAGTTTCGCGTGCAAGACGCAGGCAAATGTTCTTGAAATAGTCGCGGAAGGAATTTGTGTTAAAGCAAGCGGCATTGAGTACCTCGCCTGTGTATGCAGAAACCTGACGGTGGTGGATATTATTCTGTAAGAACAAACTTACCTGCTCACCGCCAAAGTATTTGCCGATACCCCATGTGTCCGCGATAACGCGAAGCCCGAGCTCGTGTGCTGTTTTTACGATGTTGTTGATATTCGGAAACCAGAAGTCCATATCA
>JAFQVE010000179.1 GCA_017408185.1 Oscillospiraceae bacterium
CTAAATCCTTTGCTGCGGATAATCCCAATGATGGATAATAAAACTTATAGTGGGGATCCCATACAACCTCTTCTCCTTCCGCGAAGGCTGTCGGTAACATAGCTATTACCATGATCAAAGTGAGTAGAATTGCGATAATTTTTTTCATTTTCATAAAAATTCCTCCAGTATAAATTATTTGATTTTATTATAAAACATAACGGCGGCTTCATTCAATCACTCTTTGTTCTAAATCGGGCAAATTTTACATTGCTTTTCATCAGCTAAGGTGGTATACTTACATTATTGGAGCGTGATTTTTATGCAAGAATTTCCTTTTTTTAACAACACTACTATTCTGAGCAAATTGCCCGTGGCAATTTCAACGAATGCACTTCGCGAGAATTTCGTCGGGAAAAGCATCAGCCGCAATATAATTCTTTGCTTCGCTTTGTCCGGAGAGACGATGTATACTGTTAACGATTCGTCATCCATTCTCGGCGCGGGAACCTGTGCAATTTCACCGCCATACACCACCCGCAGAACGAACACCTTAAAATCAGACGATACCCCTCTTATACTCACCGTTGCGTTCTTTGATGATTTTCTCACAAGCCGCGGGTACGACTATTTCCCTTACGGCGGAGAGCTTACACAATTTAACGGGCACAAAATTCCGCACTTCTGCGCTTTTCCCGGACACGCAGACAAAGCAACACGCATTGTGCGCAATGCATTGGACGAATTTAACCTCAAAAGCAAAATGTCGTACGACCGGATAGCATCGCTTATGGCAGAGCTGTTCGGGCTTATCTGCACCGAGCCCGCGCCCCGCCCAAGCCGCATTTTCAGAAAACAGGTAAGCAATATAACAGAAGCGATAAAATATATAGAAAGCAACTTTTCAGACAAGCTTACAATTGACAGGCTGTGCGAGATTTCCGGAATGTCGCGCCGCTCCTTTACCGGGCATTTTAAAATGATAACCGGGATGACGGTAACAAGCTTTCTTCTCTCCGTCCGTCTTAACAGAGCAGCAAATCTCCTGGCTATGACAGATATGCTACATGATGAAATTGCTAAATGTACGGGGCTGGGTGACCACTCAAACCTTGCATATGTTTTTTCAAAATATGTAGGATTGACACCAAGCGAGATCAGAGCTTCAAGATATTCAGAATTAAATCCGGAGGCTAAAATCCCGACACACAAACGCTTTGAATGGATAAACGAGCTGTAACATGTACAAAAAACTCTGTGCGGAACAGGCAATCATAATTAAAGGCAGTATATTTTTTTACAGTTTGGGTATAGTTTACAATACAGTTGCGATGAAAACAGCATTCAACAGTTGATTTAATCGAAATGTTGTGTTATACTTTAATAAATGAGAGGAGAGTTTATTCTATGTATATCAACAGAACTGTAGAAAACGCAATACTCGCTGCAGGAGAATCCTTTCCTTGCGTAGTAGTTTACGGACCGAGACAGGTTGGTAAATCCACCACTATCGACCACTTATTCGGTGCTAAATACAAAAGAATAACCCTTGATGACGGTGATGACCGCGCCCTGGCGCTCAGTAACCCAAAATTGTTCCTGGAAAGCTACGGATGGCCTATCGTTATTGATGAAATCCAGAAGGCTCCAAAGCTTCTGGATGAGATCAAAAAGATTATTGATGAGCAACGTCTTGCATGGATGAAAAACGGTGAAGAAAGAAAACTGATGTACATTCTGACCGGTTCTAACCGCTTTGAGCTTCAGGAGGGTATTTCTGATTCTTTGGCGGGACGCTGCGGTGTTATTGATATGGCATCCTTTACCTTCGCCGAAAAGAACGGTTATAGCGCGCCTCTCTTCAATCCCGAAATCAATGAGATAAGAAAAAGAGAAAATGACGGCAGAAAATACATCAGCAAAAAGGGAATCTTCGAAGAGATATTCAAAGGTGGCATTCCCGATATTTGTACCGGAATTTCCGAACGTGAGATATATTTTAAGTCTTACGTGAACACGTATATTGAGCGAGACGTTATGAAACTCATTGAGGCATCCAGCGAGCTTCAGTTCCGCAATTTTATTTCTGTGGTTGCCTTGAATACTGCGCAAGAGCTTCATTATGACCGGATAGCCAATACTGTCGGTATAGATGTGCGTACCTGCAAGCGCTGGATTTCTATTTTACAAACATCAGGCATTATTTATCTGCTGCAGCCGTATATGTCCAATATTTCAAATAGAATCATCAAGGCACCTAAGCTTTATTTTATGGACACCGGACTTTGCGCATACCTTTGCAAGTGGCCCAATGCGGAAATGCTGGAGTCTTGCGCGATGGGCGGAGCCTTCTTTGAGACCTACGCAGTAAGTGAAATTATTAAAAACTTCTACGCCTATAATAAGGATCCCAAAGAATTTCTTTTCTACTACCGCGATATTGATCAAAAAGAGATTGACCTCATTTATGTCAATGCCGGAAATATTTATCCTATTGAAGTAAAGAAAAGTGTTGCTCCAACAAAGCCCACTAAGAACTTTGACGTATTGAGCAAATACAAGCTCAATATTAAACCCGGCCTTATCATTGACAACTGTGACCGCATCCGCCCCATCAACGAAAAGGCATACACCTTCCCTATCTATCTCTTGTAGCATAATACTTTTCAATATTACCCACAAAAACCCCGCCGCTTGGGAAAAGCCTTCCCAAACGGCGGGGTTGATATTATTTTATACTGTCAGATTAAAGAGCCTTAACGATTTCTTCTGTATCCTTTGCAATCATAAGCTCTTCGTTGGTCGGGATTACAAAAATCTTAACCTTGGAATCAGCAGCGGAAACGTCTGTTTCCTTACCGCGAACCTTGTTCTTCTCCTCATCCATCTTAACGCCCATATACTCAAGGCCGCTGCAGATGCTTGCACGGAGATCGCAGGAGTTCTCACCGATACCTGCGGTGAATACGATAGCGTCAACGCCGCCCATAGCGGTAGAGTATGCACCGATGAACTTCTTAACCTCATAGATGAACTTGTCAAGAGCGAGGCGTGCACGCTCGTTGCCGTTTGCAGCAGCTTCGTCAAGATCACGGAAGTCAGAGCTTACGCCGGAGATACCGAGAACGCCGGACTTCTTGTTGAGGATGTTGTTCATTTCCTTGATGTCATAGCCATATCTGCCCATGAGGTACTCAAGGATTGTTGCGTCGATATCGCCTGCGCGTGTTCCCATAAGGAAGCCTGCGAGCGGGCCGAGCCCCATACTGGTGTCTACGCACTTGCCGTCAACAACAGCGGAAAGGGATGAACCGTTGCCGAGGTGGCAGCAGATAACGCGGCTGTGCTCAGGATTGCCGAGCATATCAATTGCACGAGCGGAAACATAACGGTGGCTTGTTCCGTGGAAGCCGTAGCGACGGACATCGTCCTTTTCGTAATACTCATACGGAATCGGATATATGTAAGCCTTCGGCGGCATTGTCATATGGAATGCAGTGTCAAAAACCGCAACCTGCGGAGTGGTGGGCATAACCTTCTGGCATGCGCGGATACCCGTGAGGTTTGCCGGGTTGTGGAGCGGGCCGAGGGGAATGCACTTTTCAATTGCAGCGATGCACTTATCGTCTACAAGGCAGCTTGCTGTGAATTCCATACCGCCGTGGAGAACGCGGTGACCTACAGCTGCGATTTCGTCTGTGGATGCGATAACGCCCTTAGCCGGATCTACGAGGATATCAAGAACTGCCTGAATTGCCTCACCGTGTGTGGGCATTGCGATATCAGCCTTTACATCGTCACGTCCCGGAACCTTGTGAGTAAGGCGACCGTCAATGCCGATACGCTCGCAAAGACCTTTTGCGAACACCTCGCCGCCTTCGGATTCCATGAACTGGTACTTGAGGGATGAGCTTCCTGCGTTGATAACAAGAATTTTCATAATACTTTCCGTTCCTTTCGGTAAATTATTTCTGTCATTTAGCTTGCAAATTACGCCAAATACAGTTAAAATAGTATACAGATAATATTGATAAATAAACAACTCTATATATTTTATCCCATTTAGCGGATTTTTGCAAGAGTTTTTTACAAAAGACGGTGATTTTTTATGAACATTTGCGGCATTGTCTGTGAATACAACCCTTTTCACAACGGGCATTTGTATCAGATTGAAGAAACAAGGCGGCGCGGGGCAGACAGAATAATCTGCGTTATGAGCGGAAATTTCGTGCAGCGCGGTGACTTTGCCATAATGCCGAAGACAGCGCGTGCTGCCTCTGCTGTTCGCTCCGGAGCAGATGTTGTTATAGAGCTTCCCGTACCGTGGGCAATTTCCTCTGCAGAGCGTTTTGCCGCCGGTGCAGTTTCAGTGCTGGATGCACTCGGGGTTGTTTCTTCAATTTCATTCGGAGCCGAATGTGCCGATAAAAAAAAGCTTCTCAGGATCGCGAAGATTTTCACGGATAAAGACTTTGATGCGAAAATTATGGAAGAATATTCCTCCGGAATTTCTTTTGCCGCCGCACGCGAGCGTGCGCTTGCAAAGGTTGACAGCTCGCTCTCACCGCTCATCGCAGAGGCAAACAACATTCTTGCCATAGAATACCTTAAAGCTATAACGCGATTGAACTCTCCCATACACCCCATTGTTATCGAACGCACAGGCGCTTCTCACGACAGTACGCAGGCATCGGAAAGCATTGCCTCTGCTTCATATATCAGAGAGCTTATCTCCCGCGGAGAGGATTTTTCGAAGTTCGTTCCGCGATCCTCTGCAATGCTTTTTGAGGAAGAAGCAGAAAAAGGTACGGCACCTGTCTTTGCATCTGCGGCAGACCGCGCGATAATGTCCGTTTTAAAAAGGCTGCCCCCCGAAGATTTTGCAAAATACGGCGATGTATCCGAGGGACTGGAGTTTCGTCTTTTTGACGCAGTAGAAAAAAGCCACAGCGTGGCAGATGCCGTAGACCTTGCAAAAACAAAGCGATATGCACACGCGCGCATCCGCAGAATTTTCCTCAACGCTTTTTTGGATACAGACTCCTCCCTGTCGCTCGGTCACGTTCCTTACGCCCGTATACTCGCATTCAATGACCGCGGCCGTGAAATTATAAAAAAGGCAAAAAAGCTTTCGAAAATACCTGTAATAACACGTCCTTCCTCAATAAAAAACGAGGACGAAAGATTGCAAGCCCTTTTCGCCCTCGAACGACGCGCAGATGATATATATTCACTTTTTATGAAAGCGCCCATATCTCAG
Source organism: Oscillospiraceae bacterium (assembly GCA_017408185.1). The sequence goes on from JAFQVE010000179.1 coordinate 5,240, forward strand.
GGAAGCACGTTTACGCAATCCCCGATATACATCGAAGATTAAAGCGCATTTACAAGCTCTTTAAAATACTTCCCGCGGAGCATAAAGTTATCAAACATATCAAACGATGCACACGCAGGTGAGAGCGTAACGATATCTCCTGCTTCCGCACTCTCCGATGCCGCTTTTACGGCATCTTCAAATGACGTGCACATAATTACCGGAAGCTTTTCCGCATCATAACCGGGCGTGTTTTCAACCGCCGCACGGATTTTTTCCGCAGTTGCACCTACAAGCACAAGCGTTTTTACGTAATCGAGAACGGCGGGTCCCAGCTCGTCAAACGGAATCTTCTTATCATATCCGCCGGCGATGAGAATAACCTTTTTGTCAAACGCACGAAGTCCTGCTATGGTCCGCGTCGGGCTTGATGCAATTGAGTCGTTATAAAACTTAACTCCGGAAATTTCGCGTACAAGCTCCATACGGTGCTCCACTCCGCCAAACTCACGAGCAACGGTGCGGATATCATCAAGCGATACAAAATCGCTTGTCGCCGCAATCGCCGCCATATAGTTTTCAACGTTGTGCATTCCGGGAATCTTTATATCGGAAAGAGCGAGGATTTTTTCGCTTTTTCCTGCTTTTCTCAATACGATAAAGCCATCCTCCACGCAATATCCGTCGTTTGGAAGCTCCTTTGACGAGAACAAAACAGCGCGCTCCCCAAGCTCCTTCGCAATACCTCTTGTAACCTCGTTGTCAAAATTGAGAACAACCTTTCCGTCCGATGTTTTATATATCTGACGCTTTGCCTCGGTATACTCCTCCATGGATTTGTGCACATCAAGATGGTTAGGCGTTATGTTTGTTATAACCGATATGTCCGTGCCGTGCTTTATATTCATAAGCTGAAACGATGAAAGCTCAACAACGGCAAAATCGTCATTTGTCATTTTGCCTGTATCGGCAAGAAGCGGTTTTCCGATGTTTCCGCCGACAAAAGCACGCTTCCCCGCTTGTTTTAAGAGCTCACCCACAATGGTAGTGGTCGTGGTTTTCCCGTCACTTCCCGTTATTCCGATGCTCACGCACGGGCAAAGGGATAAAAACTGCTCCATTTCTGTTGTTACGACGGTGCCGCGCCCTTCCGCTGCCAGAAGCTCGGGAACGTCATATCGCATACCGGGAGTTTTGAATATAACGTCAACATCACCGAGCGAGGAAAGATATCCGTCTCCAAGCGAAAATTCCGCACCGCGGGCGCGAAACTCCTCTACGGTCGCCGCGTCATGCTCTTCCTTTCTGTCGCAGATAAGAACCTCAGCTCCCGCAGAGAGCAAAAGCCGGATAAGCGGAATATTGCTTACTCCCATACCTATAACGGCACAGCGCTTTCCTTTCATATCCTTTGTAAAATCAGCAAACGAAGCACTCATTTACGCTAACCTCCCATACTCATAGAAAAAACAATCAGGCAACCGAAGAAAACGGCTGCCGGATCGTTATTCTTAAATTAATCCTCGACAACAATGTCCTTAACAAGCTCACGGAAAGCCTTATATTCTTCCTCCGTTCCGTTTACAGAAACTGTTACGGGCTTTGTGAGGTCTATGCTGAAGATACCCATAATAGATTTTGCATCGATAACGTATCTGCCGGAGATGATGTCGATATCGCACATCTGCGAGCAAGCAGCATTTACGAAGCTTTTAACCTCATTGATGGACGAAAGCGTAATTTTGAAATTGTACATAATTTAAGTCTCCCTTCAAATTTTATATTGCCTTTTGGCATATAAATAAAGTATAATACTTTTGGAAGCTTTTTTCAACCATTTCTATGTAAATTTTAGGTGAACTTATGAAAATTTATTTTTACACACTCGGCTGCAAGGTCAATCAATTTGAAACACAAGCTCTTTCCCTGCTTCTTTCAGAGCATGGGCACAAGGTTTGCGAACATCCGGAAAATGCAGATGTGATTGTGATAAACACCTGCACTGTAACCGCCGAAAGCGACCGTAAATCAAGAAGCGCAATCCGGAGATTTGCCAAGAATTATCCGGGCGCAAAAATCGCGGTATGCGGCTGTCTTTCGCAGATAAATCCCGAAAGCATAAGGAACATCGAAGGAGTGTCTGTTATCGCCGGCACCGCCGCAAGGGACGTGTTTGTTGAAAATATATGCAATATATCATCTGTAAATAACCGCAGCTTTACACCGGATAATTCTTTAAAACGACGCGAGTTTGAATACCTGCCCGCAGGCGGGCTTCACGGTCACACCCGCGCTATGCTGAAAATAGAGGACGGTTGCACAAATTTCTGCACCTATTGCATAATCCCCTATTCCCGCGGTCCTGTGCGCTCACTTTCCCCCGACATCGCAGTTGCTGAATGCAGAAAGCTACGCGCGCAAAACTATAAAGAGATTGTTCTTACCGGAATCGAGATTTCCTCATACGGGAGAGACTTAACACCGAAAGCAGAGCTTTCCGGGCTCGTTGCACAACTGTGCGAAGAGTTTCCTGACATCCGTTTCAGGCTCGGTTCAATAGAGCCGCGAACGATAACTAAAAAGTTTTGTGAAAAGCTCAGAAGCTTTACAAACCTTTGCCCTCATTTTCACCTTTCTATGCAAAGCGGCTGCGATGAAACCCTTTCACGTATGCGCAGAAAATACGACACAGAGCGCTTTTATCTCTCAGTTTCTCTTCTGAGAGAGTATTTCCCCGGTTGTGCAATTACAACCGATATGATTGTCGGCTTTCCCGGCGAAACAGAGGATGAATTTGAAACCACACTCGCGTTCATCGAAAAATGTGAGTTTTCGTCGATGCACATATTCCCGTATTCCAAGCGCGCAGGCACGCCCGCGGCAAAGATGGAAAACCAGATTACAAAAGCGGAGAAATCCGAGCGCGCCCGCCGCGCATCCGACGTTGCAAAGCGTATGGAAAGCGAGTATCTTAAAAGCCTTACCGGCAGCATACACTCCGTTCTTTTTGAAGAGCCGTGTGACGGATATTTCGTCGGGCACGCGAAAAACTACGTGCGCGTTTACGTAAAATGCACCGATAACCTGAAGAACAGCATCAAAAACGTGAAAATATGCGGTCTGTATGCTGACGGGCTTCTCGGGGAGATTTTATAATCCCCTCTTTTCTTAGTCCGAATGCTTTTCATGTGCTTCGCTTTGTTACTTTTCCTTGAACAGAAAAAGCATTTGTGGTATACTAAATATATATCAATTTTAAAGGAATCATCATTATGCTTAAAACAATATCTGATCTGCTCCTCAACATCCCGGATTTATTCATCCTCAAGGATGAGCAGATGTCTCTCCACACCACATTCAAAATAGGAGGTCCCGCAAGGCTGTTTCTTGATGCACATTCCGTTGATGCCGCACTGCGCGCGCTTGATATTCTCGACGGATTTGGTGTATCTCCTCTCATTGTCGGAAACGGCAGTAATCTCGTTGTTTCCGATGAGGGTATTGACGGGGTTGTTCTCAAGCTTTCATGCAGCAAGGTTTCTGTTTCCGGGAACAAGATATTCGCAGAAGCGGGAGCTACGCTTTCTTCCGTTGCGTCAATCGCACAGCGGCGCGGTCTCGGCGGGTTTGAATTTGCCCACGGAATTCCCGGAAGCGTCGGCGGTGCTCTTGTTATGAACGCAGGTGCATACGGCGGCGAAATATCACAGGTGCTTTCAAAAAGCACCTACGTTTCTCATGACGGAATATTTACAATTCCTGTCAAAGAGCATAATTTCGGCTACAGAACAAGCATTTATAAGCAAAATCCTGCATTTACCGTTTTGTCCGCCGAGTTTTCCCTTTATGAAGACACCCCGGATGCAATAGCCTCAAAAATGCGTGAGCTTGCCGAGCGTCGGCGTGACAAACAGCCACTTGAATTTCCAAGTGCCGGAAGCGTTTTCAAGCGTCCCGAGGGGCATTTTGCCGGAGCTTTGATTGAACAGTGCAATCTCAAAGGCTTTTCAATCGGCGGTGCTGAGGTTTCCGAAAAACACGCAGGCTTTATCATAAACCGCGGCGATGCAACCGCCGATGACGTTAAAAGGCTTGTTGAACATATAAAGAATACCGTTTTGAAAGAGACCGGCGTAACACTTGAATGTGAAATCTGTTTTGTATAAAGGAATGTGAAAGAGTATGGATTTTTTCATAATATCGGGAATGTCAGGTGCCGGTAAAAGCCGCGCTGCATCTGTTCTCGAGGATATGGGGTTTTACTGCGTTGACAATATGCCGCCGGAGCTTATCCCGAAGTTTGCGGAAATGTGCATTGCCGCAAACAGCCGTTTTTCTCAGGTTGCACTTGTTACGGACATCCGCGCCGGAATTGATTTTTCTGCGCTTTTTGAAGCTCTTGACAGCATAAAAACGCTTGACTGCAATTATAAAATTCTTTATTTTGAAGCTTCAACCGATGTTATCATAAAGCGGTATAAAGAAACCCGCAGGCGTCACCCGCTCTTTGAAGAGGGCGTTTCAATCGAAAAGACAATAGAAAAAGAGACAGAAATGCTTGCAGGGGTTCGCGCACGGGCAGATTATATAATCGACACCACTGCGCTCACCTCTCTCAACCTGCGTTCGCGGCTTATCCAGTTTTTTGATGATAACACCCTGCGCGACCAGTCTATGATTGTTAACGTTTCATCCTTCGGCTTCAAATACGGTATTCCGGCAGATGCAGACCTTGTTTTTGATGTGCGTTTTCTGCCGAATCCGTACTACGATATCTCTCTCCGTCCTAAAACCGGACTTGACAAAGAGGTTTATGACTATGTAATGAAATTCCGCCAGACGCAGGACTTTCTTTCCCACCTTTACAGCATGACGGATTATCTCATTCCGCAATACGTAGAAGAAGGCAAAACCTCGCTCAACATTGCTATCGGCTGTACCGGCGGCAAGCATCGCTCGGTTACCCTTTGCGAAGCACTGGGGGACCATATTGCAGCGCTCGGCTACAGAACGGTTAAGATGCACCGCGATGCATCAAGATAATTCACCTTTGGGAGATTATAAAATGAATCCTGAAAATTCAATCGGTCACGGCATTGTCGCCATTGGCGGAGGAACAGGGCTTTCCACAATGCTTCGCGGCCTGAAAAAGCACATTGACGATATAACGGCAATTGTTGCGGTTTCCGACGATGGCGGAGGAAGCGGGGTTCTTCGGACTGACCTTAACCTGCTCCCACCCGGAGATATACGAAACTGCATCATTGCCCTTTCAAACACAGAACAGCTTATGTCCCGTCTCTTGTCTCACCGTTTTCACGAGGGTTTGCTTGACGGGCAGAGCTTCGGTAATTTATTTTTAGCTGCACTCAATCAGGTTACCGGGTCTTTTTACCAGTCTGTGCGCTATATGAGCGATGTTCTGGCAATAACCGGGCGGGTTCTCCCCGTCACCACGGAGGATGTGCACATAGAAGCAGAATTTGAAAACGGTGCCGTTGTTCGCGGCGAATCCAACATAAACACACAGAAAAAACTTCTGGACAGTCCTATACGCCACATCCGTATGATACCGGAGCATCCGAAGGCACTTTCCGACACTATAAGCGCAATAACAAATGCGCGTCTTCTTATCTTCGGTCCCGGAAGCCTGTATACAAGTATAATCCCGAATCTCCTCGTTGACGGAATCGTTGATGCCGTCCGTGCATCAAATGCACGAAAGGTCTACATATGCAATGTGATGACCCAGGACGGCGAAACGGAAAACTATACTGCAACTGACCACATAAAAGCCCTTTTCGACCATTCCTATGACGGGCTTTTTGACACCTGCATTGCAAACAATGCCGAAATCTCGCGCGAGCTTATAAAAAAATATGCCGCAGAGGGTGCAGAGCCAATGCCGATTAATGAAGAGGACTTTGAAAAGATGGGCATAAAGCTTATCCTCAAGCCACTGATTTCAGAAAATACACCGCTTGCACGCCACGACCCGGCAAGACTTGCCGAGGTTATTATGGATGTGTATAACGGGAAACTATAACACGCGAAAAGGATTGGTCATAAAAATGACTTTTTCTGCAAAGATAAAAGAAGA
>JAFQVE010000180.1 GCA_017408185.1 Oscillospiraceae bacterium
CGTATGCTCTCCGAGGTGTCGCGCCTGTTCATTGCAGAAAGTATTCTGTTATTTATATGCTGGATAGGAATGTCTAAGTACTTAACTATCTTATCCTCTTTTGCGATAACATCTATAAGCTCATCGTCAATCTTATCGGCATAGAGGTAATGAACACGAACCCAATCAACCTTTTCAATGGCGCACAGACGGGAAAGAAGCTCGGAAAGCTGACTTTTACCGCACAGATCAACGCCGTAGCTTCCCGTATCCTGTGCAACAATGATAAGCTCACGCGCACCGGTCTCGGCAAGCGCTTCTGCCTCGGCAACGATTTCCTCCATATCACGGCTGCGGAGCTTACCGCGAAGCCGCGGTATAACACAGTAGCTGCAACAGTTACTGCACCCCTCCGCAATTTTTATAAACGCAGTGTACGGCGGTGTTGTGATTATTCTTCCGCATTCGAGCGGTGCATCGCTTACCTTACCGAACGCTTCGGTATACTCGCCTTCAAACACGCGGTCAAAAACATCTGCTATCTCAAGAAAGCTTCCGCATCCTACAAGCGCATCAATCTCCGGAAACTCATTATGCAGCTTGTCTTTTAAAAGCTCCGAAAGACAGCCGGAAACAACTATCTTCTTTATGCTTCCTTCGTTTTTGAGCGTAATCGCCTCTTTTATATATTCATATGCCTCATCACGGGCATCGCCGATAAAACCGCAGGTGTTGATAAGCACTGCATCAACCTCATTAAGCTCTACCGTAAGCTCATATCCGCGCTCGTCCAGCACGCTGAGCATATGCTCGCAATCGACCTGATTTTTTGAACAGCCGAGCGAAACAACACCAATCTTTGCCATTACTCAATGTCCTCCGTGTCTAACTTCAATTCATTCATCGCGGAGCGAATCTCTTCGTATTTAAATCCGCGCCGCAAAAGAAACGCATAAAGCTTTCTTTTTTCATCGGCATCAGGTGCTTTGCCGCGAAGCTTCTTTTCTATAAGCGCACAAAGCTCATCCTCACTTGAGCCAAGCTCTGAAAGCGTTTCCTCAATAAGCTCCCGCTCTATACCGCGCCGTAACAACTCCTGACGAATCCGAAGCTCTCCGCATCCGCGCCTTTTATAATATTCCGCAACCTGACGGGCAAACGCAGCATCGTCTATCATTCCGCGCTCGGAAAACCACTCCGCCGTTTTCTCCGAGTCCTCATCCGAAAAGCCCTTTTCGCGAAGCTTCTTTGAAAGCTCATTTTTTGATATGCTGTGGTGAGAAAGGATTTTCGCCGCGCGTTTTTTCACCGCCTCGGCGCTGTAAGCCGCCTCAAGCGCTGCCGCCTTCTCACAGCTTATCTCATCACCGACGCGCAAAGTGTACGCATCATCAATTCTCGCACTGATATACGAACCGCATTCGGTACGAATAACAAGCTTTTCTTTATCGCGCCGCCCTTGCCTTATGCTTTCAATTTTCATTAACCCTTAAAGTCGTCCGCATCTACCTTTACACCTTTGCCTGCCGCAACGACAGCAGGACGCGCAGGAGCTGTTCCTGCAAGCTTATCGTAGTTTGCGCGAACCTGAGCTTCAATATCTGCAGCAACGTCCGGATTGTCAATAAGGAATTTCTTGGCGTTGTCACGTCCCTGACCGAGACGTGTCTCACCCATATTGAACCATGACCCGCTCTTCTGGATAATATCAAGCTTTACCGCAAGGTCAAGAATCTCACCGATCTTGGAAATTCCCTGACCGTAGATAATATCAAATTCACCCTCGCGGAACGGCGGTGCAACCTTGTTTTTTACGACCTTTGCTCGCGTGCGGCTTCCGTAAGACTCCGTTCCGTTCTTAAGCGTTTCTACGCGGCGGATATCAATACGAACGCTTGAGTAGAACTTAAGTGCGCGTCCTCCGGTTGTAACCTCGGGATTGCCGTACATAACGCCGACCTTCTCACGAAGCTGGTTTATAAATATCGCAACGCAGTTGCCCTTGGATATAGCACCCGCAAGCTTGCGAAGCGCCTGAGACATAAGACGCGCATGAAGACCGACAAACGCATCCCCCATCTCGCCCTCGATTTCTGCACGCGGAACGAGTGCCGCAACAGAGTCGATAACAATAACATCAATTGCGTTTGAGCGAACAAGTGCCTCCGCAATTTCAAGAGCCTGCTCGCCCGTATCCGGCTGAGAAACGAGCAAAGAGTCAATATCAACACCGAGAGCCGAGGCATATACCGGGTCAAGCGCGTGCTCAACATCAATAAATGCCGCTGTACCGCCCTCTTTCTGTGCTTCTGCCACAACATGAAGTGCGACGGTTGTTTTACCGGAAGATTCCGGACCGTACATCTCAATAATTCTTCCGCGCGGAAGGCCTCCGACGCCGAGTGCGAGGTCAAGTGTGAGCGAACCTGTGGAGATACAGCTTACGTTCATTTCGCGCTTCTCACCCAGGCGCATAACAGAACCCTTACCGAATTGTTTTTCAATCTGGGTTATCGCAGTTTCCAATGCTTTTTCCTTTTCCATATCTTTAAACACTCCTTTGTTAATTTAAGCCGAGGGGAGTCGAACCCCTCAAGCCTTAAACTTGTTAAATTTTTATACTTTAAATTTGTCCTCCTTGCAAGGCGCCAGCCTTGCTTCGTCCTTCGCATTTAAATTATTTAAAATTTTCCTGCGTTTAAGGTCGAAGAGTTTAAAAACGAAA
>JAFQVE010000019.1 GCA_017408185.1 Oscillospiraceae bacterium
AGCATAGCAAGCGTCAATACCCACGCAGTTAATTTGTGAAATCGTGTTTGTGTCATATGAAAACCTCCTGCTTCATTTGGGACGTATTTATGTTGGATGCAATCCAACATAAAGGGATATCCCTTTATGATTTTTATTAAAAAAATTATACTACATTTTTTCTTTGTATTCAAGCGTTTTTTGCGGTTTTTTATCGGCGGTTTTGAAAACCGCCGATAAACTCAAACGATTAAACATTCAGTCCTAAAGGCTTTCCCTCAAAGGCATCGGCAACTTGTGCAAAATTTGCATAAGTTGATTTTTCGTCCATTTCACCATCTTTAAAAATATTTTTTCTGTTCAAGAAAAAGCAAAGAAGCGTAGCCTTGACAGGCAAACGGGGAGCGCAATGCGCTCCCCGTCCGTAATAAACAACTATTAATATACGCCCTCTGCGAGCATTGCCTCTGCAACCTTCTTAAAGCCGGCGATGTTAGCGCCTGCGATAAGGTCATAGCCGAGGCCGACTTCCTCTGCAGCCTTTGCGGAGTTGTCGTGGATGTTCTTCATGATGAGGTGAAGCTTTGCATCAACCTCTTCCGGCTCCCAATTGTAACGCATGGAGTTCTGAGCCATTTCAAGAGCGGAGGTTGCAACGCCGCCTGCGTTAACAGCCTTGGACGGAGCAACAATCTTAACGTTCTTCTTAAGATACTCAACAGCTTCGTTGGTTGTCGGCATATTTGCAACCTCGATGTAGTACTCTACACCGTTAGCTGCAATCTGCTCTGCTTCCTTCATACCGATTTCGTTCTGGTATGCACACGGCATGCAGATGTCAACCTTTTCGCCCCATACCTTTTCGCCCGGAACAAACTTGCAGCCGAACTTATCTGCATAATCCTGAGCGCGGTCACGGCCGGAGGCGCGCATCTCAAGGAGGAAGTTGATCTTCTCTTCCGTTACAATACCGTCCGGGTCATAGCAGTAGCCGTCAGGACCGGAGATTGTAACAACCTTACCGCCGAGCTGTGCGACCTTCTCGCAAACGCCCCATGCAACGTTACCGAAGCCGGAGACTGCGACGGTCTTGCCCTTTATTGTATCACCAAAGTGCTTAAGAACTTCTTCAAGGTAGTAAACAGCGCCATAGCCTGTTGCTTCCGGACGGAAGTAGGAACCGCCGTATGTAAGTCCCTTACCTGTGAGAACGCCGTTCTCCCAGCAAGCCTTGATTCTCTTGTACTGACCGAAGAGGTAACCGACCTCACGTGCGCCAACGCCGATGTCACCAGCCGGAACGTCAACATCCGGACCGATGTGACGGTAAAGCTCTGTCATGAATGCCTGACAGAAGCGAAGGATTTCGGAATCAGACTTACCGCGCGGGTCAAAGTCCGAGCCGCCCTTACCGCCGCCGATCGGAAGACCGGTAAGGCTGTTCTTGAAGGTCTGCTCAAAAGCGAGGAACTTCATAGTGTCGATGGTTACCGACGGGTGGAAGCGAAGTCCTCCCTTGTACGGGCCGATTGCGCCGTTGAACTGAACGCGGTAGCCACGGTTTGTGTGATAATTGCCGTTGTCATCTTCCCATGTAACACGGAAAGAAATCTGACGGTCCGGCTCGCAAAGTCTTTCAAGAAGACCTGCCTTTTCATATTCCGGATGCTGTGCAACGATAGGCTCGATGCTTGCAAAAACCTCTTCTACCGTCTGGATAAAGAGAGTTTCGCCCTTGTTGCGTGCCTTGACCTCGTCAAGGACTCTTTGCATATAAGGTGTCATACTTTTTTCCTCCATTTTCTGTTGATTTTTTCTACTGTTTAATTATACCAATTTGAGCGATAATGTCAAGTAAATTCGGCAAAAAAAGCAAAAAAATGCACAAGCCACGCAACAAAGTGCATTTCCAAACTTTTAACAAGCAACATCGTAAATATCCCGCGCAATTCTGTGCTTTTCTGTGTTTATTCCGTAACAAAGCGGTATTTTTTAATTAATGTAAAGCCCTCAATAATATATCTTGCAAATATTACCTGTTTTATGGTATACTAAGATGTATAATAACTGAAAAGAGGCTGAAGGCTATGGATAAGACAAAATTTTATATCACCACTGCCATTGCTTACACGTCGCGCAAGCCGCATATAGGCAACACATACGAGGTTGTTCTCACCGACGCCATCGCGCGCTTCAAGCGCCGTATGGGCTATGATGTGTTTTTCCTTACCGGCACCGACGAGCACGGGCAGAAGATTGAGGATATCGCAAAGGAAACCGGCGTAACACCTAAGGAATATGTTGACGGCGTTGCCGGTGAAATCAGAAACATCTGGGATATGATGAACTCAAGCTATGACAAGTTCATCCGCACAACGGATAAAGAGCACGTTGAAACAGTCCAGAAGATTTTCAAAAAGCTCTATGATCAGGGCGATATATATAAGGGTGACTACGAGGGCTGGTACTGCGTGCCGTGCGAGTCCTTCTTCACCGACACGCAGGTTGAAGGCGGCGTTTGCCCCGACTGCGGAAGACCGGTCAAGAAAACCAACGAGGAAGCATACTTCTTCAGAATGAGCAAATATCAGGACGCTCTGATGAAGCACATCGAGGAAAATCCGGACTTCATCCAGCCGGAGAGCCGCAAAAAAGAAATGGTGAACAACTTCTTAAAGCCGGGGCTTCAGGATCTCTGCGTTTCCCGCTCGTCGTTTAAGTGGGGCGTTCCGGTAACATTTGACGACAAGCACGTTATCTACGTCTGGATTGATGCTCTTTCAAACTACATCACCGCGCTCGGATATTCTCCGGACGGCTCGGGTGAGCTTTACAACAAGTACTGGCCGGCAGATGTCCACATCATCGGAAAGGACATTCTCCGCTTCCACACAATCTACTGGCCGATTATGCTTATGGCACTCGGCGAGCCGCTTCCGAAGAAGGTTTTCGGTCATCCGTGGCTTCTTTTCGGAACAGACAAGATGAGCAAATCACGCGGCAATGTTATCTATGCAGACGACCTTGTCCGCCACTTCGGTGTTGACGCGGTGCGTTACTATGTTCTCCGCGAAATGCCCTTCGCTCAGGACGGAACAATCACTTACGAAACAATCATCGCACGCTTTAACGCAGACCTTGCAAACACGCTCGGAAACCTCGTCAACCGTACTGTTGCAATGGCAAACAAATATTTTGGCGGCACAGTCTCTCATACCGGTGTCACAGATACGATGGATGCAGACCTTATCGACTGTGCAATAAAATGCCGCGATGCGGTTGCGGAAAAGATGGAGGAATACCGCGTTGCAGATGCGCTTGAAGAAATCATTTCCCTCGCACGCCGCAGCAACAAATACATTGACGAGACAGCACCGTGGGCGCTTGCAAAGGATGAAGAGAAGAAAGAAAGACTTTCAACTGTTCTCTTCAATCTCTTAGAGTCTATCCGCTTTATCGGAACACTCATTTATCCGTTTATGCCGGACACCGCAGAAAAAATCATCGCTCAGTGCGGCGCTTCTGCATCCGATGTTGCATCGCTTTCCGAGTTTGCCGTGAGCGGCAGCATAACCGTCGGTGAATCCGAGGTTCTCTTTGCAAGAATTGACGAAAAGAAAAAGCTTGAAGAACTCAACGCCGAGATGGAAGCTGCAATGGCAGCAGCTGCAGCGGCAAATGAACCGGAAGAGGAAAAGATGCCGGAAATCACAATTGACGATTTTGACAAGGTTGAGCTTCGCGTTGTGAAAATCCTTGAATGTGAGCCGGTAAAGAAATCCGACAAGCTCCTGCGCATCATTGTTGATGACGGAGAAGGTCAGCGCCAGATTGTCTCGGGTATCGCACAGCAGTACACTCCCGATGAGCTTATCGGCAAAAAGGTAATCCTTGTTGCAAACTTAAAACCCGCAAAGCTCCGCGGCGTTGAAAGCCACGGTATGCTCCTTGCGGCAGATCTTCCTGATGGCGGGTGCAAGGTCATCTTCGCAGATGATGCAATCCCCGCAGGCGCGCAGATACATTAAAGAAACATTCCAATTACAACACCCCCGTGAAGCGGAAATTCCGTTTTACGGGGGTGTAAATTTTTTTCACACTGTTTTAAATACAAAACGTGGCATAAAGAGGAACTGTTTTTTCTGTTTCTCACTATTTTATTTTGCTATATACCTCTTCATAAAGTGCCATTAACTCTGCAACCGGAAGTTCTGAAAGCTCCTTCCGGAAAGCATCCCATTCTGAAATCGGGCGCTGACCGATAATGAACTTCTGGAGGTTCTCCTCAACAAATGTCTTGAGCGATGTCTCATAATCCGCCCTCATCGCTGCATCCTCAGACGAGAACTCAAGATAGAGTGTGGGGTCGAGATGCGGATAGATGTTGCTTATAATAAAGTCAGTCGTTGCTGCCTGCTCGTCGGAGATCGATGCGTCAATACTCTCGGGGTCAATACGTGTGTATGTACCTAACGTCTTAAAACCGTAAAGTGTTTGAGCAGTTCCGCTATACCCATCAGGAAAAATGTACTGTTTCCTGCCATTTACCACCTCGTAGGTCTCGCCTTCTTTACCCCACGAAAGGAGTTCACTCCCCTCGTCCGTGTAGAACCAATTGAGGTACCTCATTGCGTTTGCAATGCCTCCCTCGTCACCTGTGTTGCACACTGCGTAACCCGTCGGGTCGTTATTGTACTTGTTATTCATATTGATGCCCATACCGTTTTCTGCTCTCGGCGGGGTCATAGCCGTGAGGTTGAATTCCGGATTCTTTACACGTGCAATATTGTTAAAGAAGTCTATTCTTATCTGATACTCCGGCATAATAAACCCGCGGTCGGTAGAAACAAGTTCCTGCCATAAAGATGTGTTTATTGTAAAGAAGTCTGCCGGAACAAGCTTCTCACTTACCATCTTGTTGAAAAATTCAACAATTTCAAGCATTACATCTTCTGTCGCACCGTATGACCACTTCTCGTTTTCAAAGTCATAATATGCGTTGTAGCGGAAGTTCGGCTTCCACGTGCTGCCGATTACATTAATATTGGCAAGACCCTGGCGTACAGAGAAAGGATACGACTCCGGATAGAGCTCTTTAAGCTTCTTTGAAACATTGTAGAGATCCTCTGTCGTTTCGGGAACCTCAAGGCCGTGCTTATCAAACACATCCTTGCGATAAAGCCATGTACGAAGGTTTGTGTAACGCTCCATCCCGAATACCGGCGAGTAATATATCTTACCATTTGCTGTCTTGCGCGTATTTCTCATCCACTGATCTTCCTCCGGAAGCCCGTCCCAGAAAGCGTTGTAGTCAGGCAGAAACTCTGCATAATCATCCAAGGCTACAAATGCCCCCTGCTCACAGTAGTCAGAAAAGGTGCTCGGCTTATTCTGAAAACCAACGAGGTCAGGAAGCGACTCCGGACTCGCCATAATGGTTGTAAACTTAGTTGCAAACTCAGACGCCGGAATTGCATTTACATTGATTTTTCCGCCAATGTTCTCGTTTATATACTGCCATACCTTCCAGCTCGGATCATATGGCCATGACGCGTGGCTTGCGATTGTTACATTGAGTACTGCATCGTCCGGAATCTGCTTCCCCTCGGGTATGTCATATGACACATCACCGGTTACTCTACCACCACATGCGCAGAGTGCAAGCACCATAACAAGTGCGAGGGAAATCGCTATAAATCTTTTCACTTATTTTTCCTCCTTTTATTTTCTATATTGTAGGGACAGGCGTCCCCGACTGTCCGTTCTCCCTTTTTTCTGCTAACCCCCTTTTCGCTTGCGGCAAGCCGCAACATTCTTGCCCTGCCGGGCGGGCCTTACTTTCTTGTTTCGCCAAGAAAGTAAGCAAAGAACGCGAAAAAGGGGAGAACTCATGCGCCCACTCCCGTGGCGCAAGGAAACCTCCCCTTTTATCCTCTCCGCG
>JAFQVE010000181.1 GCA_017408185.1 Oscillospiraceae bacterium
AGTTTTCTATTCCTACCGCAGGTTGGTACACGATAGATTTCATAAACTCTGTATGGTATGCCGCTGGTGACTTCTATGTATATGCCGACGGCCAGTATGCCGGTGTTCTTAACTGTTATGCCGATAATGATGATGGAGATCCGGATACGAATAATATTAATTCAAGCACTGATGCTCTTGAGAATGCAGTATATCTCACTCCTGATGAAAATGGCAAAATTAAGATGATGTTTGCGCTCAAGGCACAGCATTGTGGTGCTTGCGGTCGTGCTCTTCTCAATAAGATGACCCTTACATACCTTGGTGAGGATAGCCCTTTGAACATTTCACACACAATCCCAGAAACGCTCGAATATGATGGAAGTGCAGAATTTACCATTTCTGTGAAGAACTCTGATGGAAGTATCTTTGCCGACAATGGTCTCAATGCCGACAAAACTGTAAGAGGAGACTTGGTTTCGGTAGCAGTCAAGGACGGAAGCACCGGTGTTACGATATCAAAAGTTTCTGCGGCAGATGGAGTGTATACATATAGAATGGATGCAGTGAAGAACGGCAAAAGTACACTTCTCATAACTACGAATGCAGGCGGAAAAGTTCAGACTAAGGAAGTTGAAGTGACTGTCGCAAATCCGACGGTTGCAGAAAAAATTGAGCTTGAGTTCACAAAAACAACAATGAATGAACCATATAATATTCTGCCTCCCGGATGGACACTTACGGATAAAGCAAATTTTGAAATTGCATGGGACGAAACAACAACGGGTAAAGGTTCGCGCTTTTATAACTCAACGAATTTTGAGGGCGGAAAGATTTTTTGGCTTGCAACTCGCCCATATTCAAACCTCACTTGGATAAAAGCCAAAGCCAATGCACAGGCAAATGAAATTGATGCTATGTTTACCGTTGAAACAACCATATATGTCCCCGGTTGGTATAATTTCAGCATGGAAGGTGCATTAAGCCCATCTGCAAGTGAATACTATGTTTATGTAAATGATAAATATGCAGGTCTTTATAACTTCTGGAAAGAAGGAGTAAGCGGTTATCCGTCGGCAGGAGTAAAGA
Source organism: Oscillospiraceae bacterium (assembly GCA_017408185.1). The sequence goes on from JAFQVE010000181.1 coordinate 1,069, forward strand.
AACTCAATTCCATTTATATCACTCCCGATGCAAATAATAAGGTGAGAATTTCTCTTTGTGTTGCCGCAACACATTATTCAACTGCATATGCAGCACCTTATAAAATGTGGCTTACCCCTGTTGAAGGAAATAAGGTAACATTTAAAAAGTTTGTTCATAACATCCCCGAAACGCTTGAAAAGGGCGAAAGTGCAGATATCGAGCTTTATGCAGAAATGAGCGACGGAACATATCGTCATATCAACGGCTATGCACACGATGCAACCGTTGACAGCACAAACTCAATTGCTCTGACTGTAAAGACAGGCGATACTGTTGGCTTTGAAAGCACATACAATACGCTTCTCGGCGATGGAAAATACACAGGAAAGCTTACTGCAAATAAGTCGGGTTCTACAACATTCACTGCAAAGGTTGTAATTGATGGAAAAGAATATTCCGAGGATATAACCGTAACTGTTCCGTCAAATGCACCGGGTGTTGCGGCGGATGCAAAGGTCAAGGTGTATGTTGCGGCTGAAAACGGGGGAAGCATAGCTTCTTCTGATGTTACGGTCAAAGAAGTGGATGAGGTTAACCTCGGAAAGAGTGTAACCGTTTCTGCAAGCGATACAGATGAGCTTAAGTTCTCCTATTGGAAGAATGGGGC
>JAFQVE010000182.1 GCA_017408185.1 Oscillospiraceae bacterium
GTGTTCTGCCGCGGCGCACGTTGCTTCGCAATGGAGAAAATGCGGAAGAGTTATCACTGCGAGGTCAAGCTTTTCTCCCGAAAGCATTTCCTTATAATCTTTATACGCTTTTGCGCCTGTTTTTTCGACAACTGCGGAAAGATTTTCTTCGTTTAAGTCACATGCTGCAACTATCTTTGCATCCTCCAGCTTTTCAAAAGCGGAAACGTGGTCTGCGCTTATCTTTCCGCAACCGATAAGACCAACTTTAATCATAGTATTTCACCCATTAAATTCTGTTATAAAGCTCACGGCGGGGGCGGTATATCCGCAGCCCCGCCGCTTTGTATGATTTTATTCTGCTATATCAGCATATACCACTCTGTAAGTGCCGTTGTCGTTATAGATTATATATCCGCGGACTTTTGCACAATTTTTGTCATTTTCTGCCATAAGCTTACCGGAATCATCATTTCTCTGGGAAATGACCTTGTAGGAACAGCTTGTGACTGATGCTCCGGCTTCGCCGAAGATAATACCCTTTTCGATGACGTTTTTGCCGTTTGCGTTGTATTCAAGGATGTAGGTATCTCCTTCAGGTTTAGTAAGGTTTACAATCGGACCTACCGTCACCAAACTATCAGTCAACACTCTTGCAGCTTGAGTTGCAAGGAAGGTATATGTGTCTCCACAAGCAACAAGCTTTTCGTTTACGTACCATGAAACAGAAGTTTCGCTTTTGAGCGTAATTTCCGTTTCGTGATCCACTGAGGTCAAATCCTTATCTGCAGTTGCGTTTGACAAGTTTGTTATTGCGTAGGTATTCTCGGTCACATAGTCTGCTACATACCTTGTAATACCGTTAACTACCGCACTCTTCCATTCTTTGAACGTAAAACCGTATTTTGAAAGCGTTGGGCTGACATCTGTATTTCCGAGGAATTCGCCGTTCCAGTCGTAATACTCACTTACTTCTCCACTTTCTGCAGGTGCGTTGGTATACTTTGCATAGAGCGCAACATTTGTCGCAGCGGTAAATGAGTATTCCTTTTCAAGACATACTGCTGTGCCTTCCTCGCCACCGCGAAGCCAGCCACGGAAAACCTTGCCGTCAATATCTTCTGCAACTACCGTTACGGAATCACCGACATTTGCACTATAGGTCTTCGTGTCGCTATTCTGTACAGTTCCATCTACAGTAACCTTGCCCGCAGTACCTGTAACAGACATTGCGACAGTGTCCTGAATTCCAACTTCAAAATCCTCATCACAAGGCGTGAGGGTGAGCTTGTCGAAGATAAACCATGAGCCGTTATCTATACGTCCGTGAGCCACGCATTTGAAGCTTACTTCATTTTTACCTTCTGCAAGATAAACTGTGTTGAGCTTTGCTGTATGAGCTACTGTACTTCCGCTTGTGGCAACTGCATCAAATGCCTTTACTGTGCCTGCATACTGACCATTTATATATATCGCAAAATCTCCGCTTTTTGCAAATGCTTCGTAAACAAACTCAGGGCTATAATATCCTGCATTTGAAGTCTCGACATTAAACGTAAACATCATATCTTTGGTATTGGTGCTGGGCCATACTGCATTCAGACCTGCAACAGAACCATCAAGATAATGATTGGACTGAAGCCCTTTGCCGTCCCATACGGAATGCATTCCTTTTGTAGTGGTCTTTTCCGCAACTACATCAAAGCCATAAGCTTTCACTTGTTCAATGGTAATGTCTCTCGTCTTTGGTATCGATGTAAAATCTGCAACTATCGGTCCAATAACATCAATCTCAAAATTCTCTGTATATGTTTTTCCGTTAATGGTTGTTGATGCAGTAAGAGTTGCTTTACCTGCGGCATTTGCAGTGAAGGTACCGGTTGCACCCGTTGCGGTCTGATTTGTAAGTGCAAAAGTTCCATCTTCTGAAGTAACTGTTACTGTTCCCTGCGGATTTGTAATTGCAGTTCCTGCTTCATCATAAGTTGCGTAAAATTTTGTGAGACTTTCATTGATATTTGCAGAAACCGAGAATTCTACCGGTTTTCCTGCATTTACTGAGGCAGGTATATTGTTAGAAAAATTGACCGGTGTAAAGTTGTCGCCACAGTATGTGAGAGTGAGTTTGTTAATAATAAGCCATGTTCCGCCTGTTTTTTCTTTACCTGTGCATCTGAAGCTTACTTCGTTAGCTCCTTCGTTAAGAAAAAC
>JAFQVE010000183.1 GCA_017408185.1 Oscillospiraceae bacterium
AAAAGCCATGAATGACAGAAAAAGAAGCAGGTTTCGATACCGTAATATTTTTTGAAAAATTCTTTTGCGAGCGCATATGATTTTTCGCATTCACCCTCATCAAGCGGCTCGTACCTTGCGATGTGTACGTTAATGCAACTCTCGCATTTTTTCAGCGCTTTTCCGCCGAGAGAAACATCGCGGTTGCTATGTATAAGTTCAAACTGCAATCTGCCGAGCCGATAGAGCATACAGTCAAGATGAAGACGAAGCCATGGCCGCTCCGGCTGCTGGGTTATTCCGTAAACACCGCCCTTGTCTACGTTCTGGCGGCAGGTGATCGGAAAATCGCTCATCGTCAGATAAAAAATATCATCCGGTATACCGCGTTTTTGGTATTCTGCATATGTAAATTCACTGAAGCGGATGTAGAGGTAAAGATTTACAACCTCGACCGGAATGTTTTCGCGCTCGGCATAGGCTGAAATGAAAGCAGAAAATATCTCATCGCCTTCCTTGTATGCATCATAGCTCGCAGAAAAATCCGCCTTGCTCATTTTTTTATGCAGCATACTAAAGCTTTCTCTGCCTTTTTCCGAAAGACCCGTTTCTTCAAAATATTTTTCAAAATCCACCGTAAACATCTTCCTTTGTACGAATATTGGTTTTAGTATAACATATTAAGGATATACACAGCAACTGTTTTTGTAAATTCAAGAAGCTTATCACATTCGATAAACTCATCGGGCTGATGGGCACCGCCCTCTTCGAGGAAGGTACGTGCTGCCCCGAAGGTAAAAGCGTTGCTGTTGCCGTATTTTGAAATAACGGAAAGGTCTGAAAGGCATGAGCCGCAGACTATGGGTTCTTTTCCGGTTACTTCCCGCGCCGCAGAAAGAAGCTTCTGTATATCCGGTGCATCCGGCTCGCAGAACACATAATGGAAGAAACGTGTGTACGGGATAAAGCCGTCACCAACAATCCCAAGCGGCTTCAAAGCTGTAGAAAGCTTTTTTTCAAGCGCGGCAAATTCGGAATAGATTTCTCTTTCGGTTTTGTCGGTATAGTATATAAAGTGAATTTCGCCGCGGTTTAAGTCCGTGCCGTTAGAACCCGCACGGATACCCATATAGAGCATGGAACTTTCGGGAATAACAGTTCCGTTGTAATATTTGTTATTGCTAAGCTCTGCAAATCTGTTTTGTTTAAACTCCTTTAAAATATCCATAACGACCGGGATTGCCCGCGCACAAAGCTCCGAGCTGTCAACAACATTCTCTGTGTGATAGAGATACTTAACTTCCTGACCGCCTGTGGCACAGTGCCATACCTGGTCATGCTCGCCGTCCATATTAAGAATGTGGTCGCAAGGGTACTTGAGAACTGAGGATAACGCACCGTGAGATCCGCCGGCTTCTTCATCCGAGTATGCAGAAAAAAGAAGATTTTGTTTTGGAACGAGGCCCGCTTCCTTTAGGATTTTCATTATAAAGAGCGCGGCGGCAACTCCGTATTTGTCATCTGATGCCCCTCTGCCGTAGATTCTGCCGTCCTTTATTTCTCCGGAAAGAGGCGGAACGCTCCAGTTTGCGGGATCGCCTATCTCTACGGTGTCAATGTGAGCCATCAGCATAAGACCGTTTTTGTCTTCACATCCCGGAAGTGTGGCAACAACGCTCGGACGGTTTTCAAGTGCTCTTTCGGGCCAGTAGTCCGGGTGGTTTTCAAAGCTTTCAAGTTCAAGAGGAGAGAACATATCAGCGGGGATTCCAAGGTCATCGCAATATTTTTTTACATAGCGTGCACACTCTTCCTCATTGCCGTAATATGCAAAGTTTTCGGAATTGATTTTTATAAGTTCACTGAGAAGAGAGAAAAGCTCGTCTTTTCTCTCTTCTATAATTTTACATATAAGTTTTTTCACAGATACTCATCCTTTCAAGTGTTTTTCTTTATTATAATATATGTATGCATAAAAGAATTACAAGAGTTTTCAAATTTTGCGGTTAAAGTGATAAAAAACTTTTAATAAAAATGTAAAACCTTGCAACAAAAAAGGGTTTTGTTGTGGTAGTATAAAATCAAGAGTCAGGGGATACTAAAGTACCCTACTGTAAAATTTAATTTAAAGGAGTTGCAGAAAATGAAGAAAAGAATTATTGCATCTGTTCTTGCTGTGGTTATGGGTCTCGCGCTTTGTGCATGCGGAACGGGTAATGAGGTAAACACAGGAGAAAAAGCGCTTGTGAAGGTGACCATTCCGTCTCACGTAAGCTGGCCGTACCAGGAAAACTGGAAGGTTTGGGAATATATCCGCGAGGGTACGGGAATGGATCTTGAAGTGACCTCACTTCCCGGTAGTGACGCATCGACCAAATTATCCCTTATGTTTTCAAGCCCGGAGCTTTTGCCGGACGTTATGGCATTTACATATAAGCCGGAATCCGATAAATACGTTCCGCAGGGTGCGGTTATCGCTCTTGACGATATGACGGAGCAGATGCCGAACTATAATGCATGGGTTGACTCTCTTACGGATGAGCAGTATGAAAATATTGTCAACGTAAGAAAAAGCTATGACGGAAAGGTTTATTATACTCCGGTAACAGGTCGCGAAGCATCTGAGAACGTCCGTGCATGGCTCTATCGCAAGGATATCTTTGATAAGCACAATCTTAAGGTGCCGGAAACTTTTGATGAGCTATATGAAGTAAGCAAAGAGCTTAAAGAACTCTATCCGGACTCTTATCCATTCTGCATGAGAAGCGGGATGTCCAATATGGATATGACAGGCGCATCATGGAAGCCGTACTGGACAACGGGTGTATACTATGACTTTGATAACGAAGCATGGAACTACGGCGCACGTGAGGATATAATGCTTGATGTTCTCACCTTCTATAAGAAGATGGTTGATGAAAAGCTTCTTATGCCGAACTTTATTACAATCGACACAACAAGCTGGCAGGAGCTTGTTTCCACAAATCGTGGTTTTGTCCTTCCGGAATTCCAGACCCGTATTGATTTCTTCAACAGCATTGCACAGCGCGAGGGGATTGAATTTAACCTTCAGGCAATGAAGCCGCCGGTGGCGAATGCCGAGACCGGCGTTGCAAAGGTAAACCGCTATAACATCGACCCATGCGGATACGTAATATGCAACACCTTCAAGGAAGAGGGAATAAAGAATGCCGCAAGGTTCCTTGACTGGTTCTATACCGATGAGGCTATTGAGCTCGTTTCATGGGGAAAAGAAGGCGAAACCTTTGAAACAGTTGACGGAAAGAAGCAGTACATTCTCGGTGAAGAGGGCGGTCAGGTGCAGACGCTCTACGGCTTCTCGACCTACGGTGCATTCCTGCGTATGGATCCGGAGGCGGTTGCTGCAACGGAATCCGAGGGACTTGCCGCAACGCGTGATGTTGCAATGGAATCGCTTCTTCCGTATGCAAATCCGGTTATAAATCTTGCGTTTAACGATGAAGAAGCAAAGATGAGAAATGAGCTTTATTCAGCAATAAACTCATACACTGCCGAAATGGTAACTAAGTTCATTCTCGGTCAGGAGCCTCTTTCAAAGTTTGATGAGTTCAAGGGCGATATTGAAAAAATGGGCGTTGATGAAATGCTTAAGGTGTATGAAAACGCATATTCAAGAGTTAAAAAGTAATTTTAGTATAAATAGGTGATTGTAAAAGTACCGCAAAAACAGTATGACAAAAGCAATCCCACGCAAAGAGGATGATGCAAAAAGAAAAATGTAAAATTAAGCAGCACAAAAAGACGGTATTTCAAAACCGTCAAGCAGAGAGTTATTGAAA
>JAFQVE010000020.1 GCA_017408185.1 Oscillospiraceae bacterium
AATCTCTACAGCCATCCGAAATATGTCCAGATGTTTATGCCGTACCTTGCAAAAACTATTGTAGGTAAGCAGTCGACAAATCTCGGCGACAGCGGCGCAACGGGCTCTACGGGTATTTACGGCTTTGCTGCAGGCACTTCCCCCAAGGCGTTTATGGATATCTATAACGCAAACAATGAAGGCGATGAGGCGCTTCTTGCTGAGTTCGCACAGCAGATTTATCTGGGAAATGGCTATTCAACAAAGGGATTGGCAACAGGAATCTTTGATAAAGATCCGGAGGAAATACAGGATATCCTCAACCGCTATGAGCTTTCTGATTCGCCTCTCACAAGAAGTGATATGTTAACAGGCTACGGCCTGGCTGTCCTCCGTGCGGGAAATGACTACAAATCCGCAAGTTCGCAGACTGCTGTTGATAATCAGCGCGACTTCTGGCTATATTTCGGCAGACGTCTCGGACACGGACACTCCGATGTGCTCGGACTCGGTATAGATGCATTCGGCTTTAGTCTGTCTCCCGACCTTGGATATCCTGCAGTTTCGGGTAAGGATCCGGAAACACTGCAGTGGGCAACGGCAACTATCTCTCACAATACAGTTGTAGTAGATGGAAAAGATCAGCCTGAATATTTTTATTCCGCAACACCACTCCATTTTGACGATTCAGGTTTCGTAAAGGTTACGGATGCAGATGCAAGCGATGTTTATAAAGCAACAGAGCAATATCGTCGAACGGTTGTTATGGTTGAAGTCGATGACGATATTTCTTACGGCGTTGATTTCTTCAGAGTTCGCGGCGGAGATAAACATACCTTCAGCTTCCACGGAGCAGCGGAGAATGTCAATGCTATTTCAGGCCTCGGCGAAGTTACAAAGCAGGTCGATGAGTCCGGAAATTATGTCGGTTCTTATGTTGGCCCGGACGTGCCTGTAGGTCCTGACCCGAATTCACCCGATGTCTGGTATTATGATACAGTCTACCCGCGTGGATACACATGGCTCAGTAAGGTTCGCAGATACAATGAGCCGGAAGCGGACTTCTCTGTTGAATTTGATATTCAGGATTATAGAAAGATTATAAAGGACAGCAAGGGAATTAAGCTTCGTATGACGCAGATGAACAACTTTACTCCCGATGAAGTTGCTTTTGTTGGCGGAAGAGTTCCGGTTCGCTCTGACAACAATATGTTCCCGAAGACTCTCGACTATGTATTGGTTCAGAGAGAAGGAACGAATCTTGATTCACTCTTTACAACAGTTTATGAACCGTATCAAAACACGAGATACGTCGAGTCCATCACTTCGCTTGATGACGTTACAATCGTTTCCGGAAGTGAAGAGGCAGGCGATACACACAATGTTGTAAAGGTTACGCACACAAGTGGAAGAGTTGACTATATTTTCTATGCATCAAACAACACCGTCAAGTACAAGCTCACCGACGGAGAACGCGAAATCTTCTTCTGCGGCTTTGTCGGAGTTTATACGGTAAATTCCGAAGGCAAGCTGCTTTCACGCTACGTCAATGATGGAACGGTAATCGGTAATGATGAAGCTATTGCGGAAATCGGTGCATACAACGGCACAATCAAGGCGTTTGATGAAGAGTTTGGGTTCGGCGATTTTGAAAACTGGATTGATGTAAATATTGAATGCGAAGATACGGATACACTCGCAGGTAAGTACATCTACATCGAAAACGACGGTGCGCAGAACGGCGCATATAAAATTATAAGCGCATCAAAGAATGATGACGGAAGCGTTCGTCTTGATCTCGGTGCAGTTTCGGTTGTCCGCTCATTTGCAGACGCAAAGGATATTGATGGTGGATATATCTATAACATAGATGTAGGGCAGAACTTCTCGATTCCGTTGGCAAACAGTGAAAACAGCAAGCCTATCTTTGATCCTGTTGAAGACATCAGTACATCGGCAGATAGCATTATAGAAGTTAAGATGAACGCAACAAGTCAGCTTGAAGATGGAATAATCAGTTACATTGGAAGAACTCTTCCGCGTGGTGCATTGTTGGATTCCGAAACAGGAATACTTACCTGGAAACCCACATCCGGGCAGACCGGTAAAAACCACGTTGCAATTACGGCTGTTGACTCCGATGGAGGTGAAACAACCATGCACTTCACTGTAACGGTTTATGGTTCGACAACAGGTGGAGGAAGCAATAATAACTCCGGCACAGGCTCTGGTGGAGCAGGTGGCGGCGGTGGCGGCGGAGCAGCTCCGACCCCGTCAAAGCCTGTTGAAGACGATAAGAAGGAAGATGTCCCGGCAACACCTTCAACCCCATCAAAGCCGACAACGGAAGAAAACGTGCGCTTTATCGACCTTGGAAACCACGCTTGGGCAGCTGATTCCATCAACGCACTTGCGGATGACGGAATAATCAAGGGTACAAGCGAGAACACGTTCTCGCCCGGAGCGAACATAACACGCGCAGACTTTACACTTCTACTTGTTCGCGCATTCAAGTTAACATCTGACAACACAGAAAACTTCGCAGATGTAGCGGATACCGATTACTTTGCAAAGGAACTTGCAATAGCACGTAATACAGGCATCGTAAACGGTATAGGCGATAATAAGTACGCACCAAGAAATACAATCACCCGTCAGGATATGATGACGATTGTATACCGCGCACTTACTACCCTTGAGGTAGAGTTCAAAACAGGTGATGTTGAGTATGACGATTTTGCATCCGTCGCACCTTACGCACAGGATGCAGTCAAGGCACTCATAACAAGCGGTTTGGTCAATGGAAAGAGCGGGAAAATCGCTCCGATCGATTACACAACCCGTGCAGAAGTCGCAGTTCTCATTAAGAGAATTCTGGATTATACAAAAGCATAATGACGCAGAAATGTGTAAAATGATAAGGAGGAAATGAACAATGAAGAAGAGAATCGGTGCACTTGTTCTTTCGTTGGTTATGATACTTTCTCTCATATCGTGTGCAGACCAGAATCAGAACAAAACCTTGGTGAGCGGGGATCCGCTCACCAAGGAAGATGTCATTCAGCTTGTGACAGTATCACACGCGAGCTGGCCTTTCAGAGAAGATTGGAAGGTGTGGGAATATATTGAGGAGGGCACAGGTGCAACTCTTCAGGTGAATGCTTACCCGGCATCCGATGCAAGCACGAAGTATTCGCTTATGCTTGCATCTCCGGACACGTTGCCGGACATTATGGCATTTACGTCAACTCCCGGTGACAAGTATATATCTCAGGGTGCATTTGTCGCATTTGACGATATGGCAGAATATATGCCGAACTACAATGCGTGGTTGGATACGCTCAGTGACGAGGAGTATAAGAACAATGTCGCGTTCCGTAAGAGCTATGACGGAAAAACATATTATTCTCCTGTCATAGGTCGTGAGATGGCTCAGGACGTTCGTGCGTGGTTATACCGCGAGGATATATTCGAAAAGCATAATCTCAAAATTCCGGAGACGTTTGAAGAGCTTTATGAAGTATGCAAAAAGCTCAAAGAATTATATCCGGATTCATATCCGCTTTGCCTGCGTTCCGGATTTACACCCCTCAATACAACAGGCTCTTCGTGGAAGCCGTACTGGGAGACAACCTATTATTATGATTATAATGAAGAAAAATGGTGCTATGGTGCGGTTGATGACATAATGCTCGATATTCTCACCTTCTACAAGAAGATGATTGATGAAGAGCTTGTAACGACAAACTTCCTCACAATACCCACAATAAGCTGGCAGGAGTTGGTAACAACAGACCGCGGTTTCATTTTACCGGATTTCCAGGTGCGAATTGACTTCTTCAACGGAATGGCAAGAGAGAAAAATCCCGACTTCACGATTCAGGCTATGGTTCCGCCTGTTGCAAATACCGATACGGGTGCCACTATGGTTAATAAATACAATGTCGACCCTGTTGGAATGATGATGTGCAACACCGGTGATGAAGGTCGTGTTGCCAACAGTGCAAAGTTTATGGATTGGTTCTATTCCGATACCGCAGTAGAACTTGTCTCATGGGGTAAAGAAGGTGAGACATTCGAGGCTACAGACGGCAAAAAACACTATATAACCAATGCAGCAGGTGAGCAGGCAACTTCGCTTTATGGTTTTTCAACCTATGGTACTTTCACACGTATGGATACGACCGCGACAGAGGCGACACAGTCGGATGACATTATCAAAACGCGTGATATGGTGTTTGAGCATATGATGCCGTACGCCAACCCGCTATACAATGTTTCTTTCAATGATGAAGAACAGAAGGTAAGAGATTTGTACTATTCTGCAATTGATAGCTATACAAACGAAATGCTCTCAAAATTCCTCCTCGGACAAGAGCCGTTGTCAAAGTTTGATGAATTCAGGCAGACAATAAAAGAAATGGGTCTTGATGAGGTTTTGAAAGTTTATGAGATAGCATATAAAAGGATGAAATAATTAAAGAGCTACCAATATGAAACATGCACTCCGAAAGTTGCGACTTTTGGAGTGCATGTTATTATTAATAGTTAGTTTTTGATTACATAAATTCAATAGGGGAGTGAATATTCTCCCTCGTGAAGAACCTCGGGTTTTGCCGAGAACATCTCAAGAATATCGCTGTCGTGGCGGCGAATCTGCTTGCAGGCAGGGGTATCTTTGTTTTTTCGAAGCCAGCATTCCCATACAAAAGGAGGCTCGGGGCAAACAGGTTTGAATTTTTCGGGATTTTTGATATATTCTTCAAGTGCCGATTTTGCACCTTCATAGATTCTCTTCCGTGCCACGTTCGGATGCACATGGACTGCACCGAGGTTATGAGTCCAGTATTCTTCCGCAGTACAATCTTTGCCATTATCTAGTGTTACGCCGTATTTTGTTTCGGCAGTGTGAACAAATGGAGTGAGTGCAAGAGCTTCTTCGCAGAAGGCACGCTCACCTGAGGCGAAGATTACGGGAGTACCGTAAAAGCCTGCTATAAAGGCACACTGACCGTATTCACCGACAGAAATGCCATTTACTCTGATTTCGAGAACATGTGGGTCACCTGTGTGAGCGAGATGCGAAAGCTTTGTGCCGGCTTTTGCATGCTGCCCGACAAATGCATAAGCATCAAAACCCTGGCTTAAGCCGAATTCGTGATAGCGCGCCCAACCGCGCGAGTACAGAGCACGCTCATCAAGAAGGGATGAGTTTATTGCGCCTGCACCGTGACCGTCGATAACGAAAATCTCATTGGCACCTGCATCGAAAAAGCCGCGTATTGCAGCGTTTACCTCTTCTGTGAGAAGAATTTTACCTTGCTCGTAATAGGGGCTTTCCAAAAATGTCCAGTCATTGAAGTTGATAACGCCTGCGACACCTTCCATATCTGTCATAATTGCGATTCTCATTTTGATCACCTTTGATGTTCAAACTCCAAACAAATGATAACATAAATAGAATATAATGTCAAACGAAGATATTGTCTTTTCTTTGTATTTACATAGGTTTGTGGCATTCGTGTTTAGTCGTGTTCAGACGTGTTTATACTCGGGTTACAGATTGTGATAGAGAGTTTGTAAAACAGCTTACAGAAAAACGTATCTCATAACACAACTTTTCCATTGACTTTTTAGTCACGTTATGATATAGTTTTGGTAATGACCAAACAGTGAGAGAAAGGAGGCAGGATATGATCAACAGTATTATCGAACGGAATAAGCTGACAAAACCGTTTAATGAAACGGAAATCAAGATAATCCGTTCGGCAATAAATCTGTTTCTTGAAAACGGTTATTCAAAAACGACTTTAAGAAAGATAAGCGATGATTGCGGAATGCTTCAGGGACGTGTTGCATATCATTTCCATACAAAAGAGGATATGCTCCATATTCTCATTCAGGAGCTGATGGCATTTCACGGCGATATGGTTGATGAAACCTATGAAAAAACAGAGGACAATCTTTTTGCTTATGCAATGGAGATAGTGGCGCAGATTTCCATATGTGACAGAAATGATAATGTCTGGGATTTATATTATTCAGCTTATACCCATCCGGCAACCTTTATTTCGATTAAGGATTGGGCAGCAAAAAAAAGCTATTCGCTTCTTAAAGATTTCGTTCCCGGATGGGATGAATCGAGGTTTCGGGAAATAGAAAATATCGCAAGCTGCATTGAGCTTTCAGCCTTCACAAGTCCGACGGACAGGCACTATACTTTAGAGCAAAAAATACGCGATGTGCTCGATTCGATTATGAAGATATACGATATCCCCGAAGACCTGAGAAAACAAACTATCGAAAGAGTGCTTAAAACCGATTATGAAAATATCGGAAAAACGATGTTCGATAAATTCGTAAAAAGACTTGATAACGACATTGTAATTTAGAAATAATAAATTCTCAAATAAATCACAAGGAGGAATTATATATGAAAAAAAGATTAGCAAGCTTGTTGCTTGCCATCGTTATGGTTGTGGGAATGCTTCCCACAGGTCTTGTAACGGTTGCAGAAGCGGCCGGCTCTTCCGAAAAGGGAGAGATGAGCCGCGCGGACTATGAGGCTCTCGGCTTTGACCTTGGTCTTGAAACAACCGACGAGTCCTACATAGGTCCCGGCAACAGCACAATGAATGTAAAAAACGAGCTTTATCTCAACTATAACGGCTCAAGCCACTATGGCTGGGTTCTTCGAGATAATCTCAACCTAAATCACTCCAGCTGGAGCAGTTACGGAACCATCGGTGCTTACAAGCTCTACGGTCAGTACCGCAACGGTGATTGGGCGCACCTCAACGAAGGTAACGGCTATACCAACGGTCAGACCGGCGGCGAGGCCTCTGTTATCGGCAGTAGCATTGAGAGCAAGAACAGTCACCTGCTCCGCACTTACGAAACATCGGTGGCCTTCCGCTCTGCCAGCGGCAAAGAGGACAGAGTGGCTCAGCTTTATGTGAAATCCGCTGTTAATCGTGCGGATTTTACAGCTTGTCTTGAAATCGTCAGGTTTGTTGAGTCCGACGGCAAATACTCAGAATCTGTTGTAAGAAATGTTGTCTTAGGTAAGATTCCGGCACTGGACGAAGCCGGCAGCATCTACAATCCCATTTTTGATGCGCTCTTTGAAGTAGCCGCCGGCGACTTTGACGGCGACGGAATCGACGAAATTGCCGTTTATTACGGCACAAACGAGGTCAGAATCTACGATACCGGCTCCAGAGGTGATTCCCTGAGCCTCTGGAAGACCATAGGTGCTTCCGAGATTCTGAAGGATCAGAACATTTCTGCCAAGAAGACTGCCGACAGCACTGAAGACGGAGTTATGCGTGCCGCTATCGTAGCTTTGGCTGCAGGCGACCTTAAGAAGGATTATACCGATGATCTTGTTATCACGGTTTCTATGCCTGTTGATAATGACAGCAGCTGTATCAATGCTCAGCAGCAGAATCCCCATGCATATGTCTACGGTGCAAACTCTTCCGACAGCTATATTTCTTCCGAAGAGTTTACCAAGGATTTAGAAGTTCCTCTGCGAACAGATGACCTGCAG
>JAFQVE010000184.1 GCA_017408185.1 Oscillospiraceae bacterium
AATGCGAAAATGAATATAGCATTAAAAGAATCCAATGAAACGCATTATTGGTTGAAATTGCTTCATAAAACTGATTATTTGACGGAAGAAGAGTTTAATAGCATCGAAATAGATGTAAAAGAATTGATTGCAATTTTAGTGGCCATATGTAAAAAAACAAACAAATAATTTTGCATTTTGCACTTTGCATTTTGCATTTACTACAGGGAGGTGGATTGTTTGCGTTTAAAAAGTCTTGAGCTGCAGGGGTTTAAATCATTCCCGGACAAAACCGTAATATCCTTCGGCGACGGTATAACGGCGATTGTCGGACCTAACGGCAGCGGAAAGTCTAACATTTCCGATGCTGTGCGCTGGGTTCTGGGTGAGCAGTCCACCCGAACGCTTCGCGGAAGCAATATGCAGGACGTTATTTTTGCGGGAACGCAAAAGCGCGGCGCAGTAGGCTTTGCAGAGGTATCTCTGACGATTGACAACTCCGACGGTGTGCTCCCGTGTGAGTATAACGAGGTTACGGTTACCCGCCGTCTTTATCGCTCGGGTGAAAGTGAGTATTACATCAACCGCAGCTCCGTTCGTCTGCGCGATATAAACGAGATGTTTATGGACACGGGTCTCGGGCGTGACGGTTACTCCATTATAGGTCAGGGGCGTATTGATGAAATTCTCTCCGCAAAGAGCGGAGACCGCCGCGAGATTTTTGAGGAAGCGTCGGGCATTTCAAAGTTCCGCCATCGCAAAGAGGAATCGGAGCGCAAGCTTGCGTCAACGGAGGAAAATCTTGTCCGTCTGCGCGATATTCTGACCGAGATTGAAGCGCAGGTAGGTCCGCTTAAAATTCAGGCGGAAAAGGCAAAGGAATACATAAAAATCTTTGACGAGCTGCGCGGCCTTGAGGTTACCGTATGGACGGAAAATCTTGCCCGTGCAAAGGAAAATGCACAGAAATACATAAACGACTATGAGGTTGTGAGCGCTCAGTTTGAGTCTTCAAACGCTGCTCTTGAAAACTTGTATGCAGAGGTTGAGGCGCTTGCTGAGAAAATGCGTGAAAAGGATATCGAGGCAGAAAGCGCGCGTGAAGCCGAGCGCGAAGCCGAGCGGGAAATCCATGAAACCCGGAGCGAGATAGCAACGCTTGAGGCAAATGTTGCAAACAATATAAAGAATATTGAGCGTATCCGCGCGGAGATAAACGACGAAACAACCCGTGCAGAGGATATTGCCGCACAGATAAAGGCAAGAAACGACAGGGTAGAGGAGCTTGAAGAGTCTGCCCGTGAGATAGAAAAGAACATTGAAGAGCTTCGCGAGGCAGCGGCTGCCGCGACGGGGAAGAGTGAGACTGCCGAAGCACAGCTTGATGATCTGCGTCTGCGTGAGCGTATGTGCGAGGATGATATAAGCAAGCTTCGTATTGCAATGTCAGCATCAGAAGCCGAGCTTGCGGGCTTTGACGCGCGCCGTGCCGATATTGAGGCAGAGCTTGCGACCCGTGAGGCGGAGCTTTCGGAATCAAAAAAGAAATACGCCGTTGTAAAGGAAGAATTTTCCGAGGCACAGGAAAAGTGCTCAAGTGCGGAGAATATGTTAAACGGCTTTGAAATGAAATACAAATCCCGCGGAGAACGCTTTGAGCGTTTGAAGGAAAACTGCGGAAAGCTGCAGCTGAGCCGTGAGTCCCTTGAAAACAAGCTTCGTATGCTCCGTGAAATGGAAAGAGATTTGCAGGGGTATTCGTATGCCGTAAAAAATATAATGAAGGCAAAAGATGCGGGAACTCTTGGCGGAATATACGGAACGGTTTCTCAGCTTATCCGTGTTTCGGAAAAATATACAGTCGCTGTCGAAACAATTCTCGGCGGTGCGCTTCAAAACGTTATCGTCGGGGATGAACGTGATTCAAAAGAGGCGATCGCATTCCTCAAGCGCACTGACGGTGGAAGAGCTACCTTTATGCCGCTTGACACTGTAAAGGGAAATGTGCTTACACAGAAAGGCCTTTCAGAACAGCCGGGCTTTGTCGGGCTTGCATCGGAGCTTGTGGAATATGATGAAAAATATTCTCCCGCAATCCGTTATCTTCTCGGGAAAATCGCAGTTTGCGACAACATAAACAGTGCCTCGGCACTTGCGAAAAAATACGGCTACAGCTTCCGTATAGTTACGCTTGACGGGCAGATAATAAATTCGGGCGGTACGTATACCGGAGGTAGTGTGAACAAGACATCCGGGATACTTACCAGAACGAACGAGATTAAAAAGATAGATGCAGAGCTCTCCTCACTTGCGGGAAAGATAGATACGGCAAACGCCGAAAAGGCAGAGGCAGAGCGCGAGTATAATGCGCTTACTTATGAAATGGAAGTCTGCCGAAATGATAAGCGCGCTTGTGAGGACATTCTCCTTAAGGCAGAAACGGAAATTGAGCATTACAAAACGCTCCACCGCCACTTGAACGAGCTTATCGACTCTCTCGGCGAAGAGCTTACGTCTCTTGCCGGAAAGAAAAGCCAGTCCGAGCGCATTATGCAGACCACGCGCGAGTGCATATCCGAAAAAGAGACAGAGCTTTCCGCCCTTCGTGAAGAAGAAGCGGCGCTCATTTCGGGAAATGCCGAGCTTGCAACCCGTAAGACGGAGCTTGCAGAGAAAATGTCTGAGTGCGCAGCGTCTCTTGCAGCTGTCCGCGCAGAGGCAGCGGAAGCCGTGCGTGCACGCGAGGAGATAGAACAGCTTTCCGATGCACTTGCGGGCGACCGTGAGGTAAAAGAGCAGAGCATCCGCACAATTGAGAGCGAAAACGAAGCTTTGGCAGAAAGCATTGCAGCGAAGAAGCTTGAAGCGGAAGATAAGCGCAAAAATAAAGAGAATATCGAAAAGAAAATATCCGGTATTGTGGAAGACCGTCTTTCTCTCGAAGCCGAGCGCAACCGCAGGGATAAGGAAATCAAAGAAAAAAATGTCGAGATTCATAACCTCGACAAAGAGCGCTCCCGCCTTGAAATGAAGAAGGAGTCTGCCGCCCGTGAGGAACAGCAGATCACCGAAAAGCTCTGGGACTCTTATGAGCTTACAATGGGAACTGCCGATAAATATATTGTAGAGATTCCGTCACTTCCGGAGGCAACGAAGCGTATATCAGAGCTTCGGAGCGCGATGAGAAAGCTTGGCGACGTAAACGTCAATGCCATTGAAGAATACGATAAGGTATCCGAGCGCTATGAGTTTATGACAAAGCAGTGCGGAGACCTTGAAAAGGCGAAGACTGAGCTTGAGCGGATGATTGCCGAAATAACCGAAGAAATGCAGACGATTTTTGCCGAGCAGTTCAAGGTTATCAACAAGAACTTCGGAGAAACCTTCTCCGAGATATTCGGCGGTGGTATGGCAGAGCTTGTGCTTGAGGATGAAGGGGATATCTTAAACTGCGGTATTGAAATCCGCGTTCAGCCTCCGGGCAAGACGCTTAAGACCATAACCCTGCTCTCCGGCGGTGAGCGTGCGCTTGTTGCCATTGCGCTTTACTTTGCCATTATGAAGATACGCCCGACACCGTTCTGTGTGCTCGATGAAATCGAAGCCGCACTTGACGATGTCAACGTTGCAAGATATGCAGAGTATCTTCGCCGCCTTGCTGCGACAACACAGTTTATCGTTATCACGCACCGCCGGGGAACGATGGAAGAGGCGGACACGCTTTACGGCGTTACTATGCAGGAAAAAGGCGTTTCCAAGATGCTTGCAATCAGCATCTCCGAGGTTGAGCGCTCAATCGGCGTAAAGCTTACTTAAGCAGTTGCTTAAAGAAATTTCAAGAGGTTTTTCAAATGGGATTATTCGATAAAATAAAACAGGGGCTTGCGAAAACCCGTGCGGCAGTCGGAAATCAGCTTGCGAGCATTGTGCGAAGCTTTTCGTCCGACCGCGAGGAAATGCTTGAAGAGCTTGAAGAAACGCTCATCATGGCAGACCTCGGTGTTTCGACGGCAATGAAGGTTACGGATGCTCTGCGCGAAAGCGTTAAGGAAAAAAAGCTTCATGAGCCGGATGAAATACTTTCAGAGCTTAAATCAATTCTTCTTGATATCCTTAATGCAAACGTAAAAGAAAATGCAGGAGCAAAGCAGAAAGCCATTCTTATTGTAGGCGTAAACGGAGTGGGGAAAACCACAACGATAGGAAAGCTTGCATCAAGATATATTGCAGAAGGAAAGCGCGTTGTGCTTGCGGCGGGAGATACCTTCCGCGCCGCGGCAGGTGAGCAGCTTGACATCTGGGCAAAACGCTCAGGCGCGGATATCATCCGCCATGCCGAGGGGGCAGATCCTGCGGCTGTGGTTTTCGATGCGGCAAACGCCGCACGTGCAAGAGGTGCTGATGTGCTTATATGCGATACCGCGGGACGCTTGCACAATAATCAGAACCTTATGAACGAGCTTGCAAAAATCCGCCGTGTGCTTGAGCGTGAGCTTCCGGATGCTGATATTGAATCGCATCTCGTGCTGGATGCAACAACAGGGCAGAATGCGCTTATTCAGGCAAAAAAGTTTAATGAGGTTGCAAACCTCTCGGGAATTATCCTGACAAAGCTTGACGGTACGGCAAAGGGCGGTATCGTTATCTCAATTGCCGATGAAATGAGCCTTCCGATAAAGTATATAGGTGTTGGTGAACAGATTGACGACCTTACGGAATTTGATGCCGAAGGCTTTGTCAATGCCCTTTTTGAGGTGGTATAAATGGAATTTATAATCGCTACAAACAACAAAAAGAAATTGCGCGAAATGGGCGCAATTCTTGGAAAACTCGGTGTCCGCGCGCTGTCTCTTGCAGAGGCGGGAATAGAATCCGATGCCAAGGAAACGGGAACGACGTTTGAAGAAAATTCGCGCATAAAGGCACTTGCCGCGATGCGCGTTGCAAAGCTTCCTGCAATAGCAGACGATTCCGGCCTTGAGGTTGATGCGCTCGGCGGAGAGCCGGGGGTATACTCCGCGCGCTACGGCGGTGATAAGTGCCGCGATGATGTAGAGCGTTATGAGTATCTTCTTGAGAATATGAAGAATGTTCCGGACGGAGAGCGTCAGGCGCGCTTCGTTTCAGTTATAACGTGTGTATTCCCCGATGGGCGCGAGATTTCCGCTCGCGGCGAAATTGAGGGCGAGATACTTCGCGCACCGCACGGCGAGGGCGGATTTGGTTATGACCCGATTTTCTTCGTTCCCGATGAGGGAATGACCACCGCGGAAATGACGCAGGAAAGAAAAAATGAGATATCCCACCGCGCGAAATCTCTTCGCATTATGGCAGAAAAGTTAGAGGAAGTTTTATAAATGCGGACAGGACTTATGGGCGGAACGTTCAATCCGCCGCATATGGGACATATAAACGCCGCTCGCGCGGCAAAAGAAGAGCTTTCT
>JAFQVE010000185.1 GCA_017408185.1 Oscillospiraceae bacterium
CATCAAACTTTGAAAGCGGTTCCTGACCGAGAAGGAACTTGGAAACCATCTCGCTTGCATAAGTGTTTATTGCAGTTTCATATTCTTCCTTGATGTCATACTCCTCCTCGTTATATGACATCCACCAATAAGGATTCATATAGGGCATTGTATGCTCAAGCACCATATCACGGGCTTCTGCTATATCGTCAGACTCAAAAGCAAACACTGCATCAGGGTCCATACGTGTGAATGTTCCGTAAGTTCCGAAACCGTAAAGAGTGTTGGCCTGAGCCTTGGTTTCATCTGTTATAAACTGCTTCTTTCCGTCTACTACCTCATAGGTTTCGCCTTCCTTGCCCCATGATACAAGCTCACGTGCTTCGTCGGTGTAGAGCCAGTCTACAAACTTTGCAGCATTTGCAATTCTGTTTTCTACACGAGTATTCGGAATCTGAAGCCCCATCGAGTCCTCATTAAACTTATTCACCATGGCAACGCCGCCTTCCTTTGCTATCGGCGGAACCATTGCATGCAAATCAAATTCCGGGTTTCCGACACGCGCAAGGCCGTTGAAGAAGTCTATTCTTGTCTGGTATTCAGGCATGATAAAACCGCGGTCTGTTGTTACAAGCTCCTGCCAACCAGAATTGCTTATTGTCATAAAGTCCGGATTTATAAGCTTTTCATCCATAAGCTTTTTATAGAATGTAAGTACTTCGAGCATCAAATCCTCGCCCATACCGTATGACCATTCTTCTGAATTAAAGTCGTAATAGAAACAGGGTTCCCAATACGGTTTCCACGATGCACCCGATGTTTCAAACACCTTGGTTCCGCTGCGCACACACATCGGATATGCTTCCGGATACAGTTCCTTTAACTTTTTGCACACCTCGTAGAGCTCATCATAATTTGTCGGGGTTTCAAGGTTGTGCTTATCAAAAACATCCTTTCTGTAAAGCCACGCGCGGACATTCTGTGATTTTTCACGTCCCTCTACCGGTGTGTAGTAAATTTTTCCGTCATATCCCTTGCGAGGAACAATAAGCTTTGAATATTCTTCTTCGGAGAGAGACTCAAGCCATGCGTTATAATTGGGCATATATTCCTTCATATCATCAAGCGCAATCATTGCCCCTGAAAGGATATGCTTGTCACTGCCCGGCTTCCATGAACCGTAAAGAAGATCCGGAAGCGTATCCGGTGCCGCAAACATGAGATTTACTTTTGTTCCTGCCTCGGATGACGGAAACGCAGTAACCTCAACTGTTGCACCACAACCTTCTTCGATATATTCCCATACCTTCCAATCTTCACGGTACGGCCAGCTTGGATGTGAGCCAATAACAATCTGAATTACATCATCACGTGTTAACGGATCTGTGTTTGCAACCTTGCCGCCGTCTTTCGGATTTGCGTTACATGCGGCGAGAGACAGCACCAACACCGCCGCAAGAACCATTGCCAATAACCTTTTTTTCATTTTGTTTCGTACCTCCGTTTTTGTTTTTATTTCCGCATCCGCTTTTGCGGATGTGTCATACATTAAAAAGCTCATCCGGAAAATATGCATTGGTATATGCCTTTTTCCCGTTATCTCCCACAACAGTTATGAAAAAGTAACCGTCATCACGCTCTATATCAAAGCAAGCCTCTTTGATGAGTTCATTCTCCTCTTTACTGATGGCAACATTCTTTCCGGGCTTTGTGATAAATATCTTCTGAGCAGGTGAAGATGATATATACACCTTTCCGTCCTCGAAATACAGGCTGTTGATGCACGGACCTTCCGATGCATAAAAGTTTCCTTTTGTAAGTGCATCCGTGATTGCCCGGTATTCTAAACGTTCAGCCTTTATCACCGTAAAGCCACCGAAGGAATCGGGCTTATCCGGTCTGTTGTGATTATCGTCCGTCGCAATGCAGTAAAGGCGCTTGCCCGCCCTTAGTTGCTCATCGTATATCTTTGCATTATACTCGTTGTGACCGCTGCAGGCAGAACCGTAATTATGTATCTCCATTGCGTGCATACCGTCATATTTTATATAATCGCCGTATTCCTCTCTTGACCACGTCGGGTGATTGTGCGTAACAAAAAATCCGCATTTTCTTCCTTCTTCAATCAGCGAGTTTATATTATCCGGATCATATTTCATCTTGAAAGACGGACGCGATTCATCAAAAACCGCCACTGTCTTATACTTGTCAGGTATTGGTGCCACTTCGGCATCCCAGTTCGCAGGAACATTCTGTTTCTTATTCCAACACGGCTGAAAGCGGGTTTCGGGGTTCAACGCAATCATACATATATCACAGTTTTTGCGAAACTTGTTCACAGGTTTGCCGTCAACAATGTTGTTTACGCCAAACTCAACACCGTTAAGCGCAACAAAGCTTTCATCACAAAGCTCGTTGTGCGGATAAAAAATATGGTGGTCGGTATATGCCACAACGGAATATCCTTTCTCCATATATCTTTGCTTGATTTCTTCAGGCGTCCAATGCCCGTCCGAAACGGTTGAGTGGCAATGGAGATTTGCCTTATAAAAAGTTCCGTTTTCCGGCAACAAGTATTTTCGCATA
>JAFQVE010000186.1 GCA_017408185.1 Oscillospiraceae bacterium
GCATGGTGGCAGCGGCAACATTGATATGAATGTTACCAGTGGAAACTACACAAATGTTCACACATACGAAAAGACAACATTAGACATTTCCGATCCATGGGAATTTGTAGCGATGAATGCACCGTATAACTATTCTCAGTTGAAAACAGCAGATAAACGTATGGAGATAGTTTTGTCACATCCTAAAAATGCTGATGAGAGTATCGGTACATTAGTGTTTAATCCGGATAATATTTCAGCCGAGGTTCCGCCTGCCGGAGTCTGTTTGAAAATTAAAATTGATAAGCCCGGAACATACCGACCGATTATTGAATATCTTCCAGATGATAACGGGGTAATAACGGAGATATACCTCACAAAAACAGTTGTTGAGCCTGCTAAAGAGACCGGAGTTCAAATTGGTAAGCTCGGGGAAGCACTTAAGAAGATTCCGCAGAGTGACCGCATCGGAGTTGTGGATTCTTATGGCGCATATGAAGCAACAACATATGATACAGTAAAGCCGCAGGCCTTGAAAAATGTTACTGTAAATGAGGGTGGAGATTATTATCTCATATTTGTTTACAATGGAAAGAATGCCGCTGTGAAAAACGAGAGAGCCGGTATGTTTTATCCGGTTCGTCTCATCCTTGACGAAGTGAGCGGTTTGGAATCACAGGACAATTCGTATGATTATAGATTTACTGCAGGCGAAGGTGTCAAGCTGCAGGAAGGTGCATATGCAAGCGACGCAAATGCGGTTCCTGTCGTGAACAGTTATGCGAAACCCGGATATGTTGCTGCAGGTGTAAATAAAATCCCGCATTTTACGAATGCTGAGCCGAAAACAGACAATTATACCACGTATTTAAACGGCAATTACATTGATACAACAAAAAGTGCGGTATGGGCATTTGGTGAGCGTTACCGTGAATATAATAACGGATCATCGGCGAATCTCGAACAAACCGGCTTACAGTATAACTTAGAACAAAAAAAGAACTCTTATAATCCGTCATATGTAGCATTTAAGCTTACGGTTCCTGAAAAGGGCAGATATTATTTGTCGCTCGATCCTGAACATTCAATAGATGACACGTTGGGCGGAGCATTTGAAATATCCTTTTTTCCGGCAAAGGGTATAACATCAAGTGTATTAGCTTCGAATAATCTTACAAATGCTGATATAAGTACTGCTAACTATGTTGAAAACGCACAGATAAGTGCAGCGGCAGCAAAGAATAGGATATCGGATTACGATTTTGACGATGATAATCCCTACGCTTTGACAGAAGGATATATTACCATAAGCACGGTTGATGTTTCTGAAAGCGGAGAGTATTACCTTGTTTTTACAAATAAAGAGAAAAATGCACATAAGAATTACAGCCAGATGAAAATCAAAGCGGTAAAGCTTGACAGTGTAAAAATTGCGGATGATCCCGATTTTGTTAATGTAGTTCTTGATTTTCAAACCAATCCGATCCCTTCAATGCGAAAGACAAATACAACTCTTTCTTTTGAGCGAGCAGACGGGAATCCGGATATAGGGTCATATAGCGTAAGATACGAGAGCGCAGACCCGAATGTAGCAAAGGTAGATGAATCTACCGGCGAAATAACAGCGGTGAGCGAAGGCACTGTTTTAATTAAGGCTTATATTACAACGCTGACAGGCACATATATGGGAGAAAAGCTGCTTGCAGTAACGCCGAAACCGGTCCTTTCCGCCATCACATTTAACTTAGAAAACTCAAAATTACTTGTGGGACAAACAAAGTATGCAGTGCCGGATAAAGCGGTTATGGATGACGGGGAACCGATTGATGTCGGTAATTACGCATACGAGTATTCAAGCTCTGATGAAAGTGTTGCGCAAGTAACGGGGGATGGACTTATTACTGCCGTTTCTGTCGGAGAGGCTGTTATTACGGTATCGACAGCAAATGAGAAGGATGAGCCGATAACCGCGCAAAAGAAAATAACCGTTGTTTCTGAGATGGAAAAGGTTGTTGTTGACTTTACAAAAACAGTTGCAAAGTCTGATTACTCAGTTCCGACGGAAACGCCGGGATATGAAATAATATCAGATGAATCAACGAACAGAGTTCACGAAAAGAGAATGGCAGGGACCAGAAGCTTATTGTCAGTGCTTACGGGCAGAAGCTCGGTAACATGGCCTGCTTCGAGTAATAACACAACCTTTGCTATTTCGGTAGATGTGCCGGTTGAAGGAGATTATCAGGTTTCCCTTGTCGGTGGACTCAGTCTTGGCGGAGCAATGTTTTCAATTTTTGTTGACGATACATTCGTGGGAGATCATAGCTGCAGAAGCGAAGAAGCGGGAACTTGGGTAGTTGATAAAGAAAGATTTTACAATACCATCCACCTGACTGAAGGAAAGCACAAAATATACTTCCGTATGAGAAAAACAATCTACGTCGACGGATATTTATATCTTGATACGTTAACGCTTACTCCCAAAAACGGAACAAATATACTGTCTGAAATAAACGTTGAAATTCCGGATGAAATAGCGGTGGGCGAGGTTATCGAAGGAAATGTCTCGGCGATAATGACCGATGAGACGGTTCATATTTTCGGCATTGACAAAGACGGAAAATATGACGCAGGGAATACCATAACCTCCGAATCCTCTGCGCAGGATGTGATAAGCCTTAACGAATTATCGCCAAATGAATTTGGCACAAACGGAGTTTATCCTTACAGAATGGAAGCATTGACTACCGGCAATGCAGAGGTCGGATTCAAAGCGACATTTGACGGAAAAACGATAGATAATGTCAAACGCATAACCGTTATAGAAGATACAATAGCATCAACAACGGCAAAAGTTGACGCCAAAGAAGTGTTTGTAGATGACGAAGTAAAGCTTATTCCGGAACCGAGGTTTGAAAAGAGCGGAAGAATAATAAACAGTGCATCTTCTACAACTGTATTTACATCCGAAACAGGTGATATCGCAACTGTTGAAGGAAATATTCTCACGGCATTAGCGCCCGGCAAGGCAAAAATCAAAGTAGAAAGCACATTCAGAGGCGAAACTGTTTCAAGTTACATATACGTTGATGTTTTTCCGGAAGGAATGACATCTGCCGTTGCAACGGCGGGTGGAAGCCCGAGAATTCGCTTCACTGGTGCAGAGGACGAAACATTCCCGTTATATGTACAGCCGATAAGCAATAAGGGTAATTTACTTGATCGTGAGGTTGCTACAGTAACAGCGACAGCACTTACTCCTGAGATTGCAACACTTGATGGTAACTTGAACATCACTCCGATTAAAATTGGTGATGCGAGGTTTTCGTATACGATTGTACATAACGGAAGAAGCTTTTCCGGTGAAGTGACACTGCCGGTTGTCGAGGGAAAAACTAAAAGCACATATATGACTGCCGAAAAAGCAGCCAACGCACGTGAAAATGCGGAAAAGTATGATTGGGCAAAATCTCAGGTTAAAGGCTATATAGAAAAAGCCGAAAAACACGTTGCTAATCTTGAGTCGCTTTATGAACACATTATTTCTGAAGGCTTGCCTCGAGGAATGGATACGGGCTCTTTTGGTGATCCCGAGATAGAAACATGCCGATATTGTAGGGTGGATCTTCGGAACAAACACGGTCGTTATGCGTGGATAATGGATCCGGTCACCAGACCGTGGAAGGTTCAATGCCCAGATTGTAAACGATTATTCCCGAGTAACGATTTTGAAAGCTTTTATAAGCTCGGGCTCAATGAATATGGAGAGTTTGACCAGCTTCGGGCTCTTGAAGCACACAGAGAAATGCTTCTCAAACAAGGAAAGATCGATACATCGATCACTTCTCCGGGAGAGAAAAACACTACGAGCTGGTATGCATATTATGGCTATGGTGTTAAGGGCGGATATCTGTACAATGAAATGTACGAGGATCTCGAAAACGTTAAGAATCCTGCAAATCCGAAAGAACCGTTCTTGCGCCCCGGCGAGACAACGGAGCGTTGGGGTGTAGAAGACGGATGGGGATATATTCCTAATGATGAAAACGGAAATCCCTATATGATTACGGATACATTTATGGAGCGTCATGCCTATATTTCGTACTATATCCATTGGCTGTACTACTACCATTCTACCCCTTCTCAGGGATTCGTTTACAATGCGATTAATGATTGCGCAAAGGCATATTTCTACACGGGAGAGAAAAAATACGGAAGAGTTGCGGCAATATTGCTTGACAGACTCGCGGATTTTTATCCCGGGTATAACCTTAATCAGCATTGCCCTGTTTTCTATAATTCGCAGGGAGGCTTGCAAAGAGGCAAAATAGTAGGATGTATCTGGGAATCGACAATGTTGATTGATTATATTACGGATTATGATATGGTCTATGATATGTATGATGATCCGGAGGTTTTGAAATATATTGCCGAAAAAAGAAAAACAACTAAGATGCATTATTCAAAGGAAAATGCTTCACAGATACGTGCAAATATCGAAGATGGTCTGATACGTACGGCACTTTCCGGACTTGTTGACAAAAGTGTCGAGGGGAATTTTGGTTTTCCTCAGAAGATGAATGCAGTCGCAGCTGTTGTGTTGGATTCTATGCCCGAAAGTAAAGAGTGGATCGACTATCTTATGGCTACAGGTTGGGACGCGGATCCGGCAACGGGAGGCAGTATAAATGAGGTCCTTATTGATACTATATGCCACGACGGACAAGGCGATGAAGCTTCATCATACAATGTAAACTGGCTGGGATATATCAGCGATGTAAATGATGTTCTTTTGGGGTATGAAAAATATCAATCGGCAGATATGTTTAATCATCCCAAATTTGTGAAAATGTTTTATGCAAACCTTCCTCTTATGGTATCGTATTTCTCTCCGGCGATAGGAGATACAGGCAATACAGCCATAGCGCAGCACTGGATAAGACTGAGATACTACATCAAAGCTTTTTCGGAGACGGGAGATCCCATTTTTGCTCAGGCAGCCTATGAAGTGAATGGCAACAGCACAGCCGGATTATACTATGACATAACAGTGAAGGATCCGGAGCGTCTTGCGGATGAGGTTCAGGAGATTATAGATACCTACGGAACGCTGAAGTACAAATCTGAGCTTATGTCCGGATTTGGCTTTGCGGCACTTAAGGACGGACATATTTATCAGGGAACATCTCAGACCGAAGAGAACACACGGCGTGCTGCGTGGATGTATTTCGGTACGGCAAACAAGCATGGACATGCAGACGCATTGAATCTCGGTATGGTGGCTTTTGGCGTGAATCTTATGCCTGACCTCGGATATCCGGAAATGACCAGTTCACAGCCGAATCGTGTGCAATGGGTTGATACAACCATTTCTCACAACACTGTTTTGGTGGATGAGGTTCAACAAAGTGTAAATGATGAGCCTCGAGGAAAAACGATGCATTTTGATGCAGAAGACAATGTTCAGGTAATGGATGTGGATACAAGCTATGTCTATCCGACGAAGGTTGATGCATACAGAAGAAGTGTTGTTTATATAAAAGTTGATGATGCGAACTCTTATGCTGTTGACTTCTTCAGGGTTCTCGGTGGGGATGTGCATACATATAGTATGCATACGCAGTCGAATGCTGTTGCAGAGACAACGGGGCTTGAGTTGGTTCCTCAGACTGATGAAAACGGAAACTACATCGGATCATATGCAGGTGAAGATGTGCCGTTTGGTGAAGATCCTTTATCCGATTGGAATGATACGTCTAAGCTTCAGTATCCGCGCGGATATACGTGGTTTAAAAATGTTGACCGGGATGCTTCTCCGGAAAATAAGTTTGAAGTTGACTTTGCAATCAAAGACTATCGCAATATGATAAAGAACAATAAAAACATTCATCTTCGTATGATGGTGCTCAATGAGAGCAATATAAAAGAAGGTATAAGCGCAGATGTCGCAATTGCGGACGGGTTGCCTCCGCAGACGGCAGCTAACAAGCCGGTTGAGAAGTTGAAGTATGTTTTGTTAAGGCACAGTGGAGAAAATCTCGATACCGTGTTTACAACTGTTCTCGAACCGTACCGCTCGGAACGATATCTCACATCAAGCGATGAGCTTGAAATGAATATCACAGCCGGGACGGAAAATGAAGGTGATGTTCACAGAGCAGTAAAGGTAACACACAAAAATGGCAGAGTCGACTATATCCTTTATGCAACAAATAATACCGTTACATATGAGATAGAGCTTGATGGCGGAGAAAAGCTTGCATTCAGAGGCTTTGTGGGTGTATATACGTTACAGAACGGCGAAAATACGTACAGCTATATCAATGACGGAGACATTCTTGGAACGCAAGCCTTCGCAAAGCCGGCAATTACCGGTACCGTAAAATCGTTCACAAAAGCTCTTGAGTTTGAAAACGAAATTGTTATTACTCCGGATTTGGATGTAAGCGATGCAGAGCTTGCAGATTTACCGGGAAGAGTGGTGCATGTTGACAACGGTGAGCTTGCAAGAAACGCCTCATATCGGATTGAAAAGGCCGAGAAAAACGGAACCGATATAAAACTCAGACTCGGAAACACAACGCTTATCAGAAAATATGTAGATAAATATGATTTTTCAAGGGGCTATGTTTTCAACATTGCAGAAGGACAGAATGCCAAAATTCCGATGTCGTATTCGGAAGACTATGATCCTGTTTTTGCGGATATGCCGGACGCTTACTCAACAAGTGCGGGAAGCACAATTAAGGTGAGCGTGAAAGCCCAAAGCCGAGCAGATGATGACAAAACGATTACTTATATCGGAACTTCACTTCCGAGAGGAGCAAGCATAAATTCCGCAACCGGTGAAATATCATGGAAACCGGATGCTTCACAGGTTGGTAAAAACAACTTCGCAGTCACGGCACGCGATGCTTACGGACGCGAAAGCACGGTCTGGTTTGTTGTTGAGGTTTACGGCTCGACCACAGGCAGTTCATCATCGGATAAAACGGAAACGCCTGAGACAGGAACGACCGACACACCCGCCGGTGGCGGTGGTGGAGGAGGCGGTGGCGGCGGTGCCGCACCGACACCTGATACAGAAACAACGCCGGACGATACGGAAAACACCGATGAAAAAGACAATGTTCAGAATGGCGGCGAAAGCGCACCCGACGCGTCGGGTGAAACGGATAGCATCCGTTTCACAGACCTCTCTAACCACGCTTGGGCGGCTGATGCGATAAATGAGCTTGCGGCTGATGGAATAATAAAAGGCACGTCAGGGGGCACGTTCTCGCCCGCAAACAACATCACGCGCGCAGACTTCGCATTGCTCCTCGTTCGTGCGTTCAAGCTTGAGTCTGATAACACTGAAAACTTTGCGGATGTATCTGCGAGTGATTATTTCGCATCCGAGCTTGCAATCGCACGAAACAACGGAATTATCTCCGGTATCGGCGATAACAAGTTCGCACCGCGTAACACCATCACCCGCCAGGATATGATGGTGATAGTCTACCGCGCATTACAGAAATCAGGAGTAGAGTTCGACATTTATGACGAACCGCAATACCCCGACTACGACACCGTTTCAGACTATGCCGAAAAAGCAGTTTCTGCGCTCATCTCCGCAGGTCTTGTAAACGGAAAGAACGGACGCATTGCACCGACGGACTATACTACAAGAGCTGAAGTTGCGGTTCTTATCAAGCGGATACTTGATTATATAAAATAATTTTGCACTTTGCATTGTGCGGCAACGCCGCACGAAGGTCGCAGTGCTTATAAAACGCATATTGGATTATTTGAAATGAGGAAATAAAATGAGCATACCGGTCGCAAAACAGTATATAAAAGACTTTGAACAGCTTGGATTTGGTGTTTTTGTTCATTTCGGTCTGTATTCATTGCTTGAAGAGGGCGAATGGACATATGAGCTGAACAAATGGGAGCCGGAAGAGTACAGAAAGCTTATGGGGCGCTTTAACCCGCGCCCCATGGGGGAGCTGGTGCGTGAGATAAAAAAGAGCGGAGCAAAGTACATAACGCTTACCACGCGCCACCACGACGGCTTTTCGCTTTATGATACTTGCGGTCTTAATGATTACGATGCGCCACACTCTGCGGCAGGACGTGATCTTGTCCGTGAGTTTGTCGATGCGTGCCGTAAAGAAGATATAGTTCCATTTCTTTATCACACTACGCTTGATTGGTGGCATAAGGATTTTAAAAATGATTTTGATGCGTATCTTAAGTATCTTAGAAACAGCGTTGAGCTTCTGTGCAAAAACTATGGAAAAATCGGCGGTTTGTGGTTTGACGGAAACTGGTCTAAAAAAGGAGAAGGAGACGTCTGGCAGGAAAATGAGTTGTATGCACTTATAAGAAAATATCAGCCGGATGCAATGATAATTAACAACACCGGACTCTCGAGGCTTGGTGAACTTGGTCATCCGGAAATAGACTCCGTGACGTGTGAGCGCGGAAATCCTTCGCCGATTAACAGAAATGGAATGAAAAAGTATATCGCCGGAGAAGTTTGTGACAGCATCACAAATTTCTGGGGAATAGCTGAGGCTTTTGAAATAAAATCTCCGAAGGCTTTGATAGAACAGCTTTCTCTCAGCCGTTGCGCCGGACTTAACTACCTTATAAATGTAGGGCCTGAAGGTGACGGAAGTCTTGATACTATGTCGTATGCCATTCTTGAGATAATAGGCAAATGGATGGCGAAGTACGGTGAGGCAGTATATAACGGCAGACCGTTGTGGCAGAAAGATGGTGTTTCAAACTTCGTTTTAAAATCAGAACAAAATGTATATTTCTTCTGCTTCAAGCTTCGCTTTCGCGCAAATGAAGACGCAATAATAGATGCTGATAAGTTTGAGGGAAAGTTTACATTTGATAACTTTGCGCTTCCGGTTGAAAATATTCGATGGATGGATAACGGAGAAGCTCTTGAATTTGAGCAGAGTGAAAATTCCTTGACGGTCAACTTCACTCCGTACCGCTACGGAAGCGACTATGTTGTGAGAGTTGCTAAAGGCAAAATAGTGAAAGCATAATGCTTCTCGCTTTTTTAAGGAAGGAAAAAACGGTAAGAATATGATAAAAGTAGTTTTAATCGGTTGCGGTGCAATAAGCATGGCTCACATTTCTGCATTTGAAAAAACAAGGGGAGCACAGATTGTGGCAGTATGCGATGTGTCGGAAGAAAAAGTAAATATGGCAGTTCAAAAAACAGGAGCACAAGGCTTTTTTGACTATAAGCAGATGATAACAGAAACTAATCCTGACCTTGCCGTAATAACGCTTCCTCATGCACTTCATTGCGAGGCTGTCTGCTTCTGTGCTGAGCACGGGATTGATGTTTTTGTTGAAAAGCCGATGGGTATAAGC
>JAFQVE010000187.1 GCA_017408185.1 Oscillospiraceae bacterium
AAAAAAGTATTCATCGGAAAATATTGAACTTCCGGAGCTTCCGGTAGCAGGCGGAACTTTGGACGGTGTTTCCGTAAATGTGTGCGGAGAGCTTTCTTTTCTGACGGAAAAAAGTAAAGAAAACGGTGTAAAAGCAGAAATTATCCTGCCGAGGTTTGTGTATGCACCGATAACCTCGGGCGATGTTGTAGGGGAAATAAGATACATTTTAAACGGCGAGACTTGCGGCTCTTTGTCTGTTGTAAGCTGCGATACTGTAGCAGAATATGAAAGTAAGTCGTTTATAAGAAAAATTCTTGATTTTTTTGGGAGAAAGTGAAAAATGCTTTGTAACAGGAATTGTGAAAACACGGAGGGAAAGGAACACAGATGGTTGTTCCATCAGGGCAAAGACATATATGCGTATAAATATTTCGGTGCGCATTTTACGGAAGAGGACGGTGTATCAGGTGTCGTGTTCAGGGTGTGGGCACCGGATGCTTTGTCGGTTTCCGTTGTCGGCGATTTTAACGGCTGGGATAAAAATGCCAACGTTATGAAAAATCCGGAGGATGACAAAACCGTATGGGAAGTGTTTATCCCGTCTCTTGGTGAATATGACATATACAAATACAGCATTGATACAACATACGGAACAACGCTCCTGAAAGCGGACCCGTATGCGTTCCATGCTGAAACCCGCCCCGGAACAGCATCAAAAATCTATAATATCGACGGTTTTCTCTGGGGAGATAAAAATTGGCTTCAATACAGATCTGAGCACAGCGCTTTTTCAAGTGCCATGAACATATATGAGGTACATCCCGGCTCATGGAAAAAACATCCTGACGGCAATTTTTATTCATACAAGGATTTGGCGCGAGAGCTTATTCCGTATGTCAAGAAAATGGGATATACCCATATTGAGCTTCTTCCGGTTTCGGAGTTCCCGTATGACGGCTCATGGGGGTATCAGGTTACGGGGTACTTTGCCGCAAGCTCAAGATACGGAACACCGAAGGATTTTATGCATTTTATAAATGAGTGCCATAAATGCGGTATCGGTGTTATCATAGATTGGGTGGCAGCTCATTTCCCGAAGGATGCGCACGGGCTTTATGAGTTTGACGGCAGAACGTTGTATGAGTATTCCGATCCGCTCAAGTGTGAGCATCCGGATTGGGGGACGCGGATATTTGATTACGGCAGAAATGAAGTGAAGAATTTCCTTATATCAAATGCAGCTTTCTGGTGTGATTATTTCCATATAGACGGCATTCGCGTGGATGCTGTTGCAAGTATGCTTTATCTTGATTACGGTAAGTCTCACGGGCAGTGGAGAGCAAATCGCTACGGCGGAAACGAAAATCTTGAAGCTGTAGAGTTCCTTCGTGAGCTTAACGGTACGGTGTGCGGCGCGCATCCGGATATAATTATGATTGCGGAAGAATCAACGGCATGGCCAATGGTTACAAAGCCGCCGTATATGAACGGGCTTGGTTTTCATTTTAAATGGAATATGGGCTGGATGAACGACACGCTGAGATATTTTTCAACAGATCCGATTTTCAGAAAACACAAACATAACGAGCTTACCTTCTCACTGACATATGCCTTTTCGGAAAACTATATACTTCCGTTCTCGCATGACGAGGTTGTTCACGGCAAATGCTCGCTGATTGGTAAACAGCCCGGCGATTATGAACAAAAATTCGCGGGACTTCGCGCTATGCTGGGGTATATAATTGCACATCCGGGGAAAAAACTCAGCTTTATGGGAAATGAGTTTGCTCAGTTTTCCGAGTGGAATTACGAAAAAGAGCTGGACTGGAATCTGCTTGAATTTGATATGCACCGTAAAATGCATGAGTATGTCCGCGATTTAAATAAATTTTATCTCAAAAATTCCGAGCTGTGGGAAATGGATACCGGCTGGGAAGGCTTTGAATGGGTGACGGTTGACGATTCCGACAGCAATGTCATAATATTCAAAAGAAAAAACAGCAAGGGAAAAGAGATAATTGCAGCATTCAATCTTTCACCTGTCACGCGGGAAGGGTATACGTTCAGGGTATCGTCTCCGGGAAGCTACAGGGTTGTTTTTAACAGCGATAAGGAAAAATATGGCGGAACCGGTGTGGAATACGCACCGTATATAAAAGCAAACCGCTCAGACGGTCCTGACGGTTATCTGTCATTGACATTACCGCCGATGAGCGTTATCTTCATAAGGAGAAAGGGATGAGTTTAGAATGTTAAAATCCAAGGAATGTATTGCAATGCTTCTCGCCGGCGGGCAGGGAAGCAGGCTTCACGTGCTCACAAAAAACGTGGCAAAGCCGGCAGTTCCGTTTGGTGGAAAGTATAGGATTATAGACTTTCCGCTTTCCAACTGTATCAACTCGGGGATTGATACGGTTGGCGTACTTACACAGTATCAGCCGCTTGAACTCAACACATATATCGGAAACGGACAACCGTGGGACCTTGACCGCTCCAACGGCGGTGTTGCGATTTTGCCGCCGTATATGACAAGCACAAGCGGTGCGTGGTATAAGGGCACCGCAAATGCGATTTACCAGAACATAAACTTTATAAGAAACTTCAATCCGAAGTATGTTCTTGTTCTTTCGGGAGACCATGTTTATAAAATGAACTATGACTGGATGCTCCGCGAACACAAAAAAACTCAGGCAGACTGCACTATTGCGGTAATTGATGTGCCGATTGAGGAAGCATCGCGTTTCGGAATAATGAATCTGCGCGATGATAACTCTGTGTATGAGTTTGAGGAAAAACCGGAAAATCCGAAGAGCACCAAAGCGTCTATGGGTGTGTATATTTTTACTTGGGAGGTTCTTGAAAGATATCTTATAGAGGATGAGAACAATCCCGAAAGCCAGAACGATTTCGGAAAGAACATCATTCCGAAAATGCTTGGAGACGGCAGAAAGCTTTTTGCGTATGAATATAAAGGCTATTGGAAGGATGTAGGAACGATAGACAGCCTGTGGGAATCCAATATGGACGCTATAACCCCGGGAAGCGGACTCGTTCTCCATGATAAAGGTTGGAGAATTTATGCAAGAAACCCTGTAAAGCCGGCTCAGTTCATTTCAACGGATGCAGTTGTGAAAAACTCGATGATTGCCGAAGGGTGCTACACCTGCGGAACGGTTGACCACTCCATAATCTTTTATGATGTCAAGATAGGTAAAGGTGCCGTTGTGAACAACTCGATAATAATGCCCGGAAGTGTGATTGAGGATGGCGCCGTTGTTGAGTATTCGATTATTGCAGAAAATGTTACCGTAAGAGCGGGTGCAAAAATCGGAGCAGCTCCGGCAATGGGAGAAAGCAAAAAAATAACGGTTGTCGGAAATTCACTGACAGTTGGGGAAAATGCCCGGGTAGAACCCGGTACAATAGTGGAAGATGATGTTCCCGATGCGGAGGTGGCATTATGATAAGAGACACTTTAGGGATAATTTTTGCGCACGACAAGGTTGATGCGATGCGCGAGCTTACGGAAAACAGAACAGCGGCCTCCGTGCCTTTCGGAGGAAGATACCGTATGATAGACTTCACGCTGTCAAGTATGGTCAATTCCGGAATAAAAAATGTCGGAGTTGTCACAAAAAGTGATTACTATTCGCTTATGAGTCACCTCGGGACAGGTAAGGAATGGGATCTCAACCGCAAAAAAGGCGGATTATCTATATTGCCGCCGTCTATCGGAAGTCGCGATATGTTTTCTGAAAGAACCGGGAAGATTTCTGTCCTTATGGGAATTATCGACTATATAAGAAATTGTGATTGCAAATATATTCTGCTTTCCGACGGGAACCTTATTGCAAATATAGATTACACCGAGCTTCTCGAGCAGCATATCGAAAAGAAGGCGTATATGACTGCACTGTATAAGGCAGAGGTGTATGAGCCGTCTAAGTTTAAAAACAATGCATTTATCGATGTGGATAAGGATGGCAGAATAAAGGATATAACAATAAATCAGGACATACAGCTTCACAGCAATATGCTTCTCGGAACGTATATTATCGAGCGTGGTTTGCTGGAGTTTTTAATCTGCCAATGTGTTGCGCATAATAAGTATGACTTTGAGCGCGACATTATTCAGGATATGGCGCAATCCCTTGATAT
The DNA here is from genome assembly GCA_017408185.1 of Oscillospiraceae bacterium. The sequence continues at coordinate 4,141 of JAFQVE010000187.1, forward strand.
CTATGCCTGCGAATACAAGGGCTATGCCGAGAAAATAGATTCCGTTGAATCGTATTTCAAGGTAAATCTTGATTTGCTCAATGAAAAAACAAGAGACGAGCTCTTTGGCGGCGGTGAAATTGCAACGCATGTCTTTGATGAGGTTCCGTCAATGTTCGGAGAAGATGCGGTTGTCAAGAACAGCATGCTTGCCGATGGCTGTGTAATTGAGGGAAATGTAGAAAATTCAATAATCTCGCGAAACGTCCGCGTCGGAAAAGGCGCTTCTGTCAAGAATTGTGTAATTCTTCAGGGGGCAGAAATCGGTGAGGATGCAAAGCTTGAATATTGCATAACGGACGGACAGGTCGTTATTTCAAAAGGCGTTTCTCTTCGCGGTGCGGAGATGTATCCCACCGTTCTTCCCATGGGATGTAAATTATAAACTTTTGGAGGATTTATGGAAAAGAAAAAAATACTTTTTGCAGCGTCTGAGGCTGTACCGTTTATAAAATCCGGCGGATTGGGAGATGTTATCGGTTCTCTTCCGAAAGCTGTTGCCGGAAAGAATTGTGAGGTTGCCGTTGTGCTTCCTCTTCATGAGGGAGTTTCCGAAAAGGTAAGGAAAAAGCTTGTTCCGATAACTCATATTTTTATTCCGCTTGCGTGGAGAAGTCAGTACTGTGGTATTTTTAAGTATGAAGAAAAGAGTGTAACGTGGTATTTTATAGATAATGAATACTACTTCAAGCGTGGCAATGCACTGTACGGCTGCTATGACGATGCAGAGCGCTTTGCGTTTTTCTCCACAGCTGTTCTTGAAATTCTGCCTTATATCGACTATTTCCCGGATGTTATTCATTCTCACGACTGGCAGACTGCGCTTGTGCCGATTTATTATAAGCTTAAATACTATATGCGCCCGGGGTATGAGAGTATCAAAACCGTGTTCACGATTCATAATATAGAATATCAGGGCATTTTTGATAAAGGTATTGTGGAAAATGTTCTTGGGTTGCCGGTAGAGGAGTTTGATAACGGTTTTCTTGAATTTGACGGACGTGTAAATCTGATGAAGGCAGCCGTTACCTGTTCTGACAGCGTAACTACCGTAAGTCCGTCATACGCCGAAGAAATTAAAACTCCGGAGTACGCCCACGGCCTTCATGATATTTTGCGTTATGAAGAAGGCAAGCTCTGCGGAATAATTAACGGAATCGACCAGAAGCTTTATGATCCGGCAAAGGATAAGAAAATTTTCTTTAATTACTCGCAGAAGGATATGTCCGGAAAAGCACAGAATAAAGAAGAGCTTCAGGCACTTGTCAATTTGCCCAAAAACAGCGATATCCCTGTTATAGGTATGGTAACGCGTCTTGTTTCTCATAAGGGGCTTGATTTGGTTTCGTGCATCATTGATGAGCTTCTCGAGGATGATGTTCAGCTGGTAATTGTAGGAACAGGAGATTGGAAGTACGAGCAGTTCCTGCGTGACAAACAGTGGCAGTATCCGTTTAAGTTGTCGGTGAACATTGCCTTTAACAGTGAGCTTGCGCAGAAGATATACGCAGGCTCCGATATGTTCCTTATGCCGTCAAAAAGCGAGCCGTGCGGTCTTGCGCAGATGATTGCTCTCCGCTACGGAACAATTCCGATCGTCAGAAAAACCGGCGGACTCGGGGACAGCATTTCGCAGTATGACGCTGAGCGCGGAGAAGGCAACGGCTTTGTTTTTTCTGATTATAATGCGCACGAGATGCTCGGCGTAATACGTGCAGCTTGTGATTGCTACCGTGATAAGGAAAAATGGACAAAGCTTATAGAAAACGGGATGAGCGTGGATTTTTCATGGAAAAAATCAGCTAAAGAATATAATAAACTCTATGATGCTCTTATGGGCGAATAATCTTATAACGAAGAGGTACATTTAATGGGGATACACTTGAATGAAAAAAAATTAAAAGAGCTTATTGCCGGTAAGCTTTCAAGACATTTCGGAAAAGAGATAAATGAGGCAAGCTATGAAGAGTTATATTCAGCCTGCTCGTTTATCGTCCGTGATATTCTGATGGAGAACTGGGCACGTGCGCAGGATGAAATAGAAAAGAAAGAGCTTCGTCAGGTCTATTATCTGTCAATGGAGTTTCTCATCGGTAAGTCTTTGCATAACAATATTAATAATCTCGGACTTTCTGAGGTGTTTGCAAATACGTTTGAGGGGCTCGGATTGTCTCTTGATGAGGTGTTCGGGGTAGAGCGCGATGCAGGTCTCGGTAACGGCGGTCTCGGTCGTCTTGCGGCGTGCTATATGGATTCTCTCACGGCTATGGACTATCCGGGAATGGGCTTTTCTATATTGTACGAATACGGTATATTCAAGCAGAAAATTATCGACGGAATGCAGGTTGAGCTTCCGGATAATTGGCTTGAAACCGGAAGCGTATGGACTGTGCCGAGAATAGAGGAAACTCAGGAGGTAAGATTTGGCGGCAAGGTAGACAGCTATATGGAGGATGGAAAGCTTAAATTCTCGCATCACGACTATTATACCGTGCTTGCTGTGCCAAACGATATGCTGATATCCGGATATCCGGGGAAAAACGTCAATGTCTTGCGCTTGTGGAGTGCAAAGTCCACCAAAAGTATTGATATGCACCTTTTTTCAAAGGGTGAGTATGCAAAATCAATGGAACAGAAGGCAATGAGTGAGGTCATTTCAAAGATTCTGTATCCCGAAGATAACCACGAGGAAGGAAAGTCACTCAGGCTTAAGCAACAGTATTTCTTCGTCTCTGCAACCATTTCAAGCATTGTGAAAAAGCATAAGGCAAAATACGGAACACTTCGCAATTTTGCCGATAAGGCTGTTATTCACATCAATGACACGCATCCTACGCTTGCTATCCCTGAGCTTATGCGTATTCTTATTGACGATGAAGGCTATAGCTGGGATGAAAGCTGGGATATTGTATCAAAATGTATGGCGTATACGAACCATACTATAATGGCAGAAGCGCTGGAGCGTTGGACAATTTCCATGTTCAAGCATCTGCTTCCGAGAATTTATATGATTGTGGAGGAAATCAACAGACGTTTCTGCGATGATTTGTGGAATGTTTTCCCTGAAGACAGAGAGAAGATAGGAAAGCTTGCGATTATTGCTAATGATGAAATACGTATGGCGAACCTCTGCATTGCAACGTGTTTTTCAGTAAACGGCGTTTCTGCTCTTCACAGCAACATCTTAAAGGAGTCTGTTTTCTCGGATTATAACTATATGTTCCCGGGAAAATTCACTAACGTAACCAACGGCATAGCCCACAGAAGATGGCTTTGTCAGGCAAACCCGGAGCTTTCTGCACTTCTTTCAGAGCTTATCGGAAATGATTTCCGCTACGATGCATCAGCGCTTAAAAAGCTTGAAAAGTATGCTGATGACAAGTCTGTTCTTAAAAGACTTTTGGAGATTAAGCATAGCAATAAGATTAGATTTGTCAATGCAATGAACTTTGATACGGCGATAAATCCTGATTCAATTTTTGATGTCCAGTCGAAGAGACTGCATGAATATAAGCGTCAGCTTCTCAACGTTCTGCATATTCTTTATGAATATCATATGTTGCTTGATAATCCCGGAATGGATTTCAAACCGAAAACATATTTCTTCGGGGCAAAGTCGGCAGCCGGATACGCTATGGCAAAAAATATAATCAGGCTTATCAATTCTGTCGCATCCGAAATAAATTCCGATAAGCGGGTTGCGGATAAGCTTAAGGTGGTATTCGTAGAGGATTATAATGTTTCCATAGCAGAGCTTATGATCCCTGCGGCAGAAATATCCGAGCAGATATCAATTGCCGGAAAAGAGGCGTCCGGAACGGGAAATATGAAGTTTATGCTCAACGGTGCGCTCACAATAGGTACGCTTGACGGCGCAAACGTCGAGATATGTGAGGCTGTAGGTGAAGAGAATATTTATATATTCGGTATGAAGGCGCATGAGGTTGCAGCGCTTGCTTCCTCCGGAGCTTACTCTCCGATAGATTATTATCACAACGACCCGAAGCTCCGCAGAGTTCTTGACCGTATCCGTGACGGCATAGGTGTCGGTGTGCTCAGAAATTCATATCCCGATATTGTGAATTCGCTTCTCTTCCATGACCAGTATATGCTTCTTGCGGATTTTGCGTCTTATTGCGAAGCGCATGATAAAATTTACCGCGAGTATGGCGAGCGTGAACTGTTTGGCAGAAAATCCCTTATCAATATCGCAAATGCAGGACGCTTTGCCGCAGACCGCAGCATAACGGAATATGCAGATAACATCTGGAATTTAAAGAAGATAAGCGAATAAGCCGGAGAAAATATGGAAAAACTTTTTATTTTTGATTCTCAGTCAAAAAAATGCAAAAAGCCTTTTGGGGCGATAAAGTGCGGAGAGTGCGTGATGCTCTCCGCATCTGCGCTTTGCACGGAAGTGGTGTCTGTAAAGCTGGTTGTCTTTTCAGAATATGATAAAAAAAGAGACGAATATGAGATGCCCTGGCAAGGCAGAGAAGGTATTTATGATGCATATGGTATCAGTTTGGACGGATTTAAAGAATCCGGGATACTCTGGTATTGGTTTGCGCTGAACACTGTCGACGGAAAGACTCTCTGGTTTGGCAAAAACGGCATTGTTGATAACGAAAATAACATATCAAGCTTTCAGATTACTGTTGCATCGTGTGAATATACCACGCCTTCATGGTTTTCGGAGGGCGTGACATATCATGTGTTTGTTGACCGCTTTTATCGCGCTTCAACCTCTCCGGAGCTTACGGAAGACGCGTTTTTTGCGGTACATAAGGATAAAGCAGAGCTTCCGTATTTCAAGCCGAACAGTAAAGGCGTTGTAGAGAACAGAGATATATACGGAGGAAATCTTGAAGGTGTTATTGAAAAACTGCCTTACCTTGATAGTCTTGGCGTAAAAACAATATATTTAAGTCCGATATTTGAGGCGTGGTCAAATCATAAATATAACACCGCGGATTATAAGAAGGTCGATTCTCATTTCGGAGATGAAAAAATCCTTTCCGGTTTATGCCGTGCGGCAAAGAAATACGGAATGCGCGTTATTCTTGATGGAGTTTTCAGTCATACCGGCTCGGATAGTATCTATTTCAATAAAGAGAGAAGGTACGGCGAAAATACCGGTGCGTGGAATGATAAAAACTCTCCGTTCCGAAGCTGGTTTGATATTGATGAAAATGGAAATTATCCGTCGTGGTGGGGGATTGACACTCTGCCTCAGGTAGATGAGCTGAACCGCGATTATACCGACTATATTATAAACGGCAAGGATAGCGTTATCGCACATTGGATGCGTGCGGGCGTTTCGGGGTGGCGGCTTGACGTTGCTGATGAGCTTCCGGATGAGTTCATAGAACAGCTCAAGGCTCGTGCGCGAAAAGAGGATATGGAAGCGCTTGTTATAGGCGAAGTCTGGGAAGATGCCTCCACAAAGAAAGCGTATGGTGTAAGTAAAAAATACTTTACAGACGGCGTGCTTGACGGCGTGATGAATTATCCGCTCAAAAACTGCATCCTTGACTTTTTGTGTGGCAGAATATCGGCGAAACAGGCAAAAGATGCCCTTATGTCCATTGTTGAAAATTACCCGGATATCTCACAGCGATGCCTGATGAACATTATCGGCACCCACGATACCGTGCGTGCCACCAATGAGCTTTCGGTGGGGAATCTTGCGCATGAATCGAAGGACTTTCGCGCAGCGCGCGTGCTTGATGAAAAGGAGCTTGCGCTCGGAAAAGCACGTTTGCGTCAGGCGGCAATCCTGCAGTATATGTTCCCGGGTTCTCCCTGCATATATTACGGCGATGAAATCGGAATGCAGGGGTTTGAAGATCCCTTTAACAGAAGTTTTTACACATGGGATAATGTCGATGAGGAGCTGCTTGAATTTTATAGGTCTCTGGGTAAAATTAAAACCGGCAATAAGTGCATGAGCACGGCACCATTCAGCGTGGACTATGCAGAAGGAGATTTTCTTGCCGTATCGCGCGGAAATGTCCATGCGTTTGTAAACCGCGGAGAAAAATGTAAAATGTTTAAGGTTTCGGATGAGTTAGAAACGGTTGTTGTCCACGGTGAATGCTTGCTGTCTTCGGGAAAGTTATTCCTGGGGAGTAAATCATCCTGCATTTTGTCGGGAAATTCGTCGGAAAATTGAAAATTACCATTGACTTGTCAGCGTAAAAATGTTAAAATAAATCATCATATATTTATAATAACGCGATGATGAAAATCAGTACGTGTACGTTGCTTTCTTCAGAGAGCTGCCGGTTGCTGCAAGGCAGTGTTGCCCGTGCACGGAATTTCCTTTCGGAGCGGCTTCGCTGAACATTTTCCAGTAGGTGAAGACGGGTTTGCCCGATACAGCTTGACCAATGAGGCTGTGCTTTTGCACGGTAAATTGAGGTGGTACCACGGTTTTTTAATCGTCCTCTGCTTTGCGGCAGAGGACATTTCTGTTTTATTGCCGGAATACAACTAAGGGAGAATTAAAATGGTTATTACAGATTTCCTTGAAAAAAATGCGCGCCTTTACGGTGCAGAAACGGCTCTTGTTGAGCTTAACCCCTCGGAAGAGCGCGACAAGGTCACAACATGGTGGGATTTTAATCTCATTGAAAGCGCGGGGGAGGATGCTCCGTACCGTCGCGAAATCTCATGGAAAGATTTTGATCGCCGCGCAAACCGATTTGCAAACCTTCTTTTAAGCCGCGGAATCAAGCGCGGCGCAAAGGTGGGTATTCTTTTGATGAACTGCCTTGAATGGCTTCCGATTTACTTCGGAATCCTTAAAGCAGGCTGCGTTGCAGTGCCGATGAACTTCCGTTACTCAAGCGATGAAATAAAATACTGTCTTGAGCTTGCGGACGTAGAAGTGCTTGCGTTCGGTCCGGAGTTCATAAGCCGTATGGATGCAATTTCTGATGATCTTCCGGGAGTACATACGCTTTTCTTTGTCGGAAACAACGGTCCGCAGTATACGGAGGACTGCCTTGCTCTTATGAATTACTACTCATCAAGTGCGCCTCCGGTCGCGTTGTGTGAGGATGATTACGCGGCAATTTACTTTTCATCCGGTACAACCGGTTTTCCTAAAGCAATTCTTCATGACCACCGCTCGCTTGTGTGCTCTTGTGTGACCGAGCAGAATCATCACAGTCAGACGCGGGATGATGTGTTCCTCTGTATTCCGCCGCTTTATCATACCGGCGCAAAAATGCATTGGTTCGGATCTCTTCTTTCTGGAAGCCGTGCCGTGCTTCTCCGCGGCGTAAAGCCGGAGTGGATTCTCCGCGCAGTTACGGAGGAAAAGTGTACGATTGTGTGGCTGCTTGTTCCGTGGGCGCAGGATCTTCTCGACGCAATAGAATCAGGAAGGGTGGACGCTTCAAAGTATCACCTTTCGCAGTGGCGCCTTATGCATATCGGCGCGCAACCCGTCCCGCCGAGCCTTATCAAGCGCTGGCTTGAGGTTTTCCCGCATCATCAGTATGACACAAACTACGGCCTTTCCGAGTCTATCGGTCCGGGATGCGTTCATCTCGGTGTTGAAAACGTGCATAAGGTCGGGGCAATCGGTAAACCCGGATACAACTGGGAAGCAAAAATCGTTGACGAAAAGGGCAAGGAAGTTTCGCGCGGCGATGTCGGAGAGCTTATCGTCCGCGGAGACGGCGTAATGCTTTGCTATTACAAAAACGAAGAAGCAACAAACGAGGTATTAAAAGACGGTTGGCTTTATACCGGCGATATGGCGCGCGAGGATGAAGACGGCTTTATCTATCTTGTTGACAGAAAAAAAGACGTTGTTATTTCCGGCGGCGAAAACCTTTATCCGGTTCAGATTGAAGATTTTCTCCGTTCAAATGAAAAGATAAAGGATGTTGCCGTAATCGGACTTCCGGATGCACGTCTCGGTGAGATTTGTGCTGCGATAATTGAAATTAAAGAGGGAATGACCTGTACAGAGGATGAGATAAACTCCTTCTGTGAGCAGCTTCCGAGATACAAGCGCCCGCGCAAAATCTTCTTTGACAAGGTTCCGCGTAATCCTACCGGAAAAATTGAAAAGCCGGCTCTGCGTGAAAAATATTGCAAAGGTCGTCTTGTTGAAGCACAGATCACAGGTTAATTTTGTAGATTTAAATACTTTATATATCAGGAGGTACCTTGCATAATGAAAAAGCTAATGCTTGGTAATGAAGCAGTTGCTCGCGGTCTTTTTGAGGCAGGCTGCAGCTTTGTTTCGAGTTACCCCGGTACACCGAGTACCGAAATTACAGAAATGGTTGCAAAATACAAAGAAGTATACGCCGAATGGGCACCTAATGAAAAGGTTGCAATGGAAGCTGCGTTTGGTGCGTGTATGGCAGGAAAGCGAAGCTTCTGCGGAATGAAGCACGTAGGGCTTAACGTTGCTGCTGACCCGCTGTTCACAATCTCATATACAGGCGTGAATGCAGGTATGGTTATCGCTGTTGCGGATGATCCCGGAATGCACAGCTCGCAGAATGAGCAGGACTCCCGCCACTATGCACGCGCGTCTAAAATTCCGATGCTTGAGCCGGCAGATTCAATGGAGGCGATTGAGTTTACAAAGCTTGCATATGAAATCTCCGAGAAGTTTGACACTCCGGTGCTTCTCAAAATGTGCACACGTGTTGCTCATTCTCAGAGCGTTGTTGAAACGTCAGACCGCATAGAAATTTCAAAAACATATGAAAAGACTCCTGCAAAGTACATTATGATGCCGGGAAACGCAAAGCTCCGTCATCCGGTTGTTGAGGAGCGTACAGCCGCGCTCTCGGAGTTTGCTGAAACTGCATCTGTAAACCGCGTTGAAGCCGGCACGGATAAGAGCATCGGTATCATCACTTCTTCAACCTCATATCAGTATGTAAAAGAGGTTTGCGGAGATAAATATCCGGTACTTAAGCTCGGTATGATCTGGCCGCTTCCGACAAAGCTCATAACAGATTTTGCAAACAGTGTTGATAAGCTCATAGTTGTTGAAGAGCTTGATAGCTTTGTTGAAGCGCATTGCAGAAATCTCGGTATTGAGGTTTCCGGAAAAGAGATCTTCTCCTGCATCGGTGAATTTTCCCAGAACCTTGTTGCAGAAAAGCTTGGTAAGGAAACTCTTTGCGGCGTTAAGCTTTCTGATGATATTCCGGCGCGTCCGCCCGTTATGTGTGCGGGATGCCCGCACAGAGGTCTGTTCTACACTCTTGCAAAGAACAAAATCACCGTTCACGGCGATATCGGTTGCTATACCCTCGGTGCGGTTCCGCCGCTTTCGGCGCTTGACAGCACAATTTGTATGGGTGCATCAATCTCCGGGCTTCACGGCTTTAATAAAGCAAATGAGGGAGCAAGCGACGGTAAAACCGTTGCCGTTATCGGAGATTCAACCTTTATGCATTCCGGTATGACGGGACTTGTCAATATCGCATATAATGCATCAAATTCAACTGTCATTATTCTTGATAACTCAATTACAGGTATGACAGGACATCAGCAGAACCCGACCACGGGTTATAACCTCAAGGGTGATCCCGCATCAAAGATTGACCTCGAAGCACTTTGCCGCGCAATGGGAATCTCCCGTGTCCGTGTTGTAGACCCGTATAACCTCAAAGAGTGTGAAACGGCGATAAAAGAAGCGCTTGCCGCAGAAGAGCCGTCGGTTATCATTTCCCGTCGCCCGTGCGCGCTTCTTAAATATGTTAAGCACAACAAGCCGCTTGTTGTTGAATCCGATAAGTGTAAGAGCTGTAAGATGTGCATGAAGATTGGTTGCCCTGCGATAAGTATGCAAAACGGTAAGGCAAAGATTGACAACACGCTTTGCACCGGTTGCGGCGTTTGTGAGCAGCTTTGCAAGTTTGATGCACTTCATGCTCCGAAGGAGGGCTAAGCAATGGAAACAAAAAATGTAATGATAGTAGGCGTTGGTGGTCAGGGAAGCCTTCTTGCTTCAAAGCTTTTAGGTCGTCTTCTTCTCACAAAGGGGTATGATATAAAGGTCTCCGAGGTTCACGGTATGAGCCAGCGCGGAGGAAGCGTTGTAACGTATGTTCGCTATGGCGATAAGGTTTATTCTCCGATTATAGATCGCGGAGAGGCTGATTTCATCGTTTCTTTTGAGCTTTTGGAGGCAGCACGTTGGACAGAATATTTAAAACCCGGCGGCAAGATTGTCACAAACACTCAGCAGATTAACCCGATGCCGGTTATAACCGGAGCGGCAGAGTATCCGGCTTCTCTTTCTGAAAAGATGAAGGCTGCGGGCATTGACGTGGATGCCTTTGATGCTCTTTCTCTTGCGGAAGAAGCCGGCTCATCGAAAGCGGTAAACATCGTTCTTATGGGACGTTTGTCAAACTATTTTGACGCATCCGTGGATGAATGGATGCAGGCAATTGAAGAAAGCGTTCCTGAAAAGTTCCTTGAAATGAATAAAAAAGCATTTAATCTCGGAAGAAATTCCTGATAAAAGAAAGCGTGATTATAATGGAAAAAAGATACTATCAGCCGGAAATCGAAACTGCATCGTATGAGCAGATTCGTGCATGGCAGAGTGAACGCCTCGTAAAGCAGGTAAAACATGTGTGGGATAATGTCCCGTATTACCGTAAGAAGATGGAAGAAAAGGGAGTAACGCCCGATGATATCAAGAGTGTGGATGATCTCCATAAGCTTCCTTTTATAACGAAAGCAGACCTTCGTGATGCTTATCCTTATGGCCTTGTCGGAAAACCGCTGTCTGAATGCGTGAGAATTCATTCAACCTCCGGAACAACAGGAAAGCGCGTTATGGCATTTTACACTCAGCATGACGTTGACCTCTGGGAAGAGTGCTGTGCACGCGCAATTGTTGCTGTTGGCGGAACGAAAGAGGATGTGTGCCACGTTGCATATGGTTATGGCCTTTTTACCGGTGGTGCAGGTCTCCACGGCGGTTCTCATAAAGTAGGATGCCTTACGCTTCCTATGTCTTCGGGAAATACCGACCGTCAGCTTCAGTTTATGACAGACCTTGGCTCAACCATTCTCTGCTGCACTCCTTCATACGCTGCATATCTTGCAGAGTCCATCAAAGAGCGCGGTATAAAGGATCAGATAAAGCTCAAGGCGGGTATCTTTGGTGCTGAGGCATGGAGCGAGGAAATGCGCCGTGATATCGAGCGTGAGCTCGGCATCCGTGCATATGATATTTACGGTCTTACCGAAATTTCCGGTCCGGGCGTCAGCTTCGAGTGTGAGGAGCAGACCGGTATGCACGTCAATGAAGACCACTTTATCGCTGAAATTATTGATCCGGATACAGGTGAGGTGCTTCCGGAAGGTAGCAAGGGTGAGCTTGTTTTCACCTGCATAACAAAAGAAGCATTCCCGCTTCTCCGTTACCGCACCCGTGATATCTGTGTTCTTTCGCGTAAGCCTTGCTCCTGCGGCAGAACCCACGTTAAAATGTGCAAACCGATGGGAAGAAGCGATGATATGCTTATCATCCGCGGTGTAAACGTTTTCCCGTCCCAGATTGAAACCGTTCTTCTTGAACAGGGATATCAGGCAAATTATCAGATTATTGTTGACCGCGTGAACAATTCCGATACCTTTGAGGTTATGGTTGAAATGACGCCTGAAAACTTCTCCGATTCTCTTGCAAAGATTGCAGAGATGGAAAAGGGGCTTGTTTCTGCGCTCAAGGCGATGCTCGGTATCGCGGCAAAGGTAAAGCTTGTTGCGCCTAAGACAATTGCACGAAGCGAAGGCAAAGCGGTCCGCGTTATTGACAAGCGCAAAATTTAAGGAGGGTATGAGAAAATGAATATTTATCAGATTTCTGTTTTTCTTGAAAACCGCGCAGGTCAGCTTGCAGAGGTTACGGGCCTCCTTGCTGAGAACGGCATCAATCTCCGCGCAATATCCATTGCAGAAACAACCGATTACGGTGTTCTCCGTATGATTGTTGACGATGCAGAGCGCGCATCATCAATCCTTCTCTCTCAAGGAAATATTCTCACAATGACACCTGTGTGCGTTGTTGCGGTGCCTGACCGTCCGGCAGGGCTTTCCGAGGTTCTCGCCGTTATTTCGGATGCCGGAATTGACATTGAGTATATGTATTCAATCCTCAGCCACGGCGACGAAAAGGCATATATGGTTTTCCGTGCAAGCGATGAGGAAAAGCTTGTTGAAACCTTTAAAGCAAAGGGAATAGCAATCGCCGCAAAAGCCGATCTCGGCTTAAAGTAAATTAAATCAAAAATGGTAAAAGATGTATCGTTGAAACCTATCAACGGTACATTTTTTTGCTCTTTTAAGCAGGTCAGTATAACGAGAAAAACAGAAAGTCATTTCACTAAGCAGCTGAATACCTGCAGCCAAACCGCAAATACTAACCGTATTATGTTTCGGAGGAAGTATGATGGATTCTGTTTGGAAAAAGGATGCCCGGCACATCTCGTTTGACGCTTTGAAAGGGAACAAAACCACCGACGCTTTAATCGTCGGTGGAGGGATTGCGGGCATTTTGTGCGCGTATAAATTAAAGAATGCAGGTGTGGACTGCATTCTTGCGGAAGCCGGAAATATTTGCGGCGGCGTCACACAAAACACAACAGCGAAAATTACGCTCGGTCACGGCTTGGTTTATGACAAGCTGATAAAACGCTTTGGTGAAGAAAAGGCGCGGCTTTATATAGAAGCCCAAACGCGTGCAGGTAAAGAATACGCCGACCTTTGCCGCAATATCGACTGTAACTTTGAAATAAAGGATTCATATGTGTATTCTCTTGATAACCGCAGAAAGCTTGAGCGGGAAATTGAAGCTTTGCATCGCCTCGGCGCGGAAGCTGAATTTTCAGATGCCGGAGAGCTGCCCTTTGAAGTTGCGGGTGCGGTGCGACTGCAGCGGCAGGCGCAGTTTCACCCCTTGAAATTTTTGTATACACTTGCAAAAGACTTTCCCATATACGAAAACACCAAGGTAACAGAGTTCTTGCCAAACAAGGCAGTAACCAACCACGGAAGCATAAGCTTCAGAAAGCTTCTCGTCACAACTCATTTTCCCATATTCAATAAACACGGCTCATATTTCATAAAGCTCTATCAGCACCGGTCATACGTCCTCGCGCTCCGCGGTGCACAAAGTATAAACGGAATGTACGTGGATGAATCGAAAACCGGTCTTTCATTCCGCACATATGGTGATTTACTTCTTCTCGGCGGCGGAGGGCACCGTACCGGAAAGCAGGGTGGCTGCTGGCAAGAGCTTGAAGCTTTTGCCGCAGAAGCTTATCCGAATTCGGAAATTGTCGCTAAATGGGCAACTCAGGATTGTATGACGCTGGACGGCGTTCCGTATATAGGTAGGTATTCCGCGTCTACGCCGGATGTATACGTAGCAACCGGCTTTAATAAATGGGGAATGACGAACTCAATGGTCGCCGCAGATATCCTCTGCGACCTCGTCATGGAAAAACAAAACCCGTATGCCGAAGTTTTTTCACCGTCACGCAGTATCCTGCATCCTCAGCTTGCCATCAACGCTTTTGAATCAACCGTAGGGCTTCTGACTCCCACCGCTCCGCGCTGTCCGCATCTCGGATGCGCACTTAAGTATAACCGTGCCGAGCATACGTGGGATTGCCCGTGCCACGGCTCGCGATTTGACGAAAATGGCGAGGTTATTGATAACCCCGCCACTGATGACAATAAAAGTATCGGAAAGTGAAAAACATCTTTTTTAGTAATGCAATAACGATATCTGATGCTCTTCAAACATCTGTTCGGTATATAGCGGTGCCCACGCCATGCTTTTTACGCTCGCACGGAATATTTCGTCGCCGTGTTCGCGTATCCATTTTCCGTGCTGGCGCCGTATGGCAAGGGGAGACATACCGTAAATTTCACGGCAGACCTGTGCAAGGTGCGAACTGTCAAAAAATCCACACTCTGCGGCGATTTCCGCGATGCTCTTGTCTGTGACTTTCAAAAGCGTATACGCATTCTGCATGCGCAGGGAAGTTATGTAGCTGTGGCACGTTTGACCGATGGTTGAGTTGAATGCAGATGTAAAAGTCCTTCGCGACATCATTGCAATGCTGCTTAGCTCGTCAATCGTCATTTTCTTCGCTGTGTTGGCGAGAAGATATGCCATCGCTTCGTCAATGCACTCCATCCTCGTGCGTATCTGCGCAAGCTCAATTTTGTTTACAGACGTATCCACGCTCTTTGCAAATATTTCAAGAAGCCGCACAATGTCGTTCGTAATTTTGTTTGTGTGCATCGCCATATGGTTCTGATATTCTGCTAAAATGTCCGAGCATATCAGATCTGCAAGCTGTTTGTCGCGTCCTGTAATCGTGGTGTGAGGGGCAAGGTAAAACGAATCAAAAGACGCATTCTCAAAGCTGTGCCCCAAAAACGGAACATTGTTGTTTTCAAGAAAGTTCTTTTTTATCGAAATCTGATAAACAATTGCCTCATCAAGGTTAGTTTCAGAGGTGTCTATTCTGTGTATCATATACGGGAAGATAACCGCGGCGCTTCCGGCTTTTTGCGGATATGTAACGCCGTTTATCGTGTGGAGCCAGCTACCTGAAACAGTGTACCATATCTGCAGATAATCGTGCCAGTGGGGACTGTTTATTTTGTTGTGAGAAACCATTTGCACGGTAAAGGGCAATATGTCAAACA